>JADCDC010000224.1 GCA_020252385.1 Aestuariivirga sp. | reverse complement strand
CCCGCGGCTGTCGCCGGCGTCGACGGCCGGCGCGTCTACAAGGGCCGGGCCATGGTGCCGCAGGACAATCCCTATCTCAACCGCCGCCAGCTCGGTTATGTCGGCCGCACCTTCACCCTGAAGGAGCCAATCGTCGACGGCCGCGGCAAGCTCGCGATCGAGGACACGGTGTGGGAGATCGAGGGCGAGGACCTTCCTGCCGGCACGCGCGTGAAGGTGACGGCGGTCCGGAACATGGGCCTGATGGTCGAGAGGCTGTGAAGGAACCCCTTTATTGCCGTCACCCCAGCGAAGGCTGGGGTCCAGCTTTGGGCAGCCACCGCCTGGAAGAAAGCTGGATCCCAGCCTTCGCTGGGATGACGGTCATGTGGCGCTCAAGATAACCGCGATCCTCAGACCAAGCCGATCCGCAGCAGGTCGTGGATGTGGACGAGCCCCACCGGCCGCTGCTCGCCGTCGATCACGAACAGGCTGGTGATCTTCATATCGTTGAGCTGTGCCAGCGCCTCGGAGGCGAGTGCCGAAGGATCGATGGTTTTCGGCGCGCGCGTCATCACGTTTCCCGCGGGGCGGTTCAGGAGGTCGGGCGTCATGTTGCGGCGAAGGTCGCCGTCGGTCACGATGCCGGCGAGGCGGCCCTCCGCGTCGACGACGCCGAAGCAGCCATAGCTGCGCCTGGTCATCACGATCAGCACGTCCGACATCGGCATCGTTTCGGGCCCGAGCGGCAGTTCCTCGCGCGGGTGCATGATGTCGCGCACATGCTTCAGCTGCGCGCCGAGCTTGCCGCCGGGGTGGAACTTGCGGAAGTCATGCGCGCTGAAGCCCTTGTCCTCGAGCAGCGCCATCGCCAGCGCATCGCCCAGCGCCAGCTGCAGCAGTGTCGAGGTGGTGGGTGCGAGGCCGTTGGGGCAGGCCTCCCTGGCGCGCGGCAGCGGCAGCACGATGTCGGCCTCCTTGCCGAGCGTGCTCGCCGGTGCGGCGGTGATGGCGATGAGCGGCACCGCGAAGCGGCGCGAATAGATCAGGATGTCGCGCAGCTCCGGCGACTCGCCCGAGTTCGAGATCATCACCACCACGTCGTCAGAGGTGATCATGCCGAGGTCGCCGTGGCTTGCCTCCGCTGGGTGAACGAAGCTTGCCGGCGTGCCGGTGGAGGCCAGCGTCGCCGCGATCTTGCGGGCGATGTGGCCGCTCTTGCCCATGCCCGTCATGACGACACGGCCCTTGGCGCTGCGGATCACCTGCACGGACTTGGCGAAGGCATCGCCCACGGGCCCGTCCAGCGCCTCGATCCGCTGCTGCATGCCCTCGGTCTCGGTCACGAGTGCCCGGCGGGCGGAGGCGCGCCACTGCGCGCCGAGGGGAACGGGATTGAGAAGCGGGTTGTTCTGCATGGCGGGGTTCTAGTCCAATCGCGGCCACGTGGCAAATTCGGGACGCCTTCTCCCATGTCCTGTGCCCGGCGTCACAGTAAGCCGCGGCATTTCCGGCTTTTCTCCACCTCACCCAAGGGGCGTTCCTGCCCCAGCCCAACAGGAGACATGAATGTTCAGAGCCCTTGCACCGATTGCCGCCGCCGCCGCCTTCGTGACGATCACCGCCGCGCCGGCCCATGCGGCCAGCCTCGACTTCGACATCGTCACCAACCAGTTCGCGAAGCCCGCGATGCATTTCGACTACAAGGACGGGAAGTTCGTGTGGGACAGGAAGCCCATCACCACCGCCTTCCGCGCCAGCGGCTCGCTCGACCGGGGTTATGACTGGTCTCCCGAGATATCGCTCGTTCCCAACGGCAAGGGCGGCAAGGCGCTGACCGGCATGATGCCGTGGAAGAAGCGCAGCTTCACGCATTCTGACAGCATCACCTTCCCAGCCTCCTTCCTCTCGGCCTACTCGGCCCAATATGCGGATTACTGCGCCCGCAACGCCACGAGCAAGAAGGTGATCGGCAATCTCTCCGCCACCTTCACCTTCATCCGCAGCTATCATGACAGCAAGACATTGCCCGAGGTCGGCGGCACCGGGACACTCCGCACCACCAAGCTCGTCACCATGCCGATGACCGTGTCCTGCGCGCCACTGCCCAAGCGCGTGCCGAGCGAGCCGCTGAAGGTCACCGAGCTCAAGCTCTACACCAGCCCGGCGAAGCCCCTCTGCGGCAAGCCCTTCCGCCTCGTCGCCGAGTTCCACACCAACAAGCCGGGCAAGGTGAACTTCACGCTCCACCGCCATGACGGACTGAAGCAGAACGCCTCTGTTGAGGTGGGAGAGGTCAAGGGCGGCTTCGCCAAGCGCTGGTTCAAGGAATACACCACCACCAGCTCGATCGAGCGCTCCTACAAGATCAGCGTGAAGGGCCAGGAGCTTGCCGCCCAGTGGCTTCCCGTGACCGTCACCTGCGGCGCCAAGGATACGGGAAAGCCCGCCGATGCGCTGACGGACTGAGCCGTTGAGAAACCGACGGCGGAGAGACCGCGGAGCCTAAAGCCCGCCTCTCTCCGCCAGGATCTTTTTCAGCGCCGCGCGCAAGCCCGGCGCGATGTCCGGGCGGTCGAGCGCCAGGGCCACATTGGCGGCGAGGAACCCAACCTTGTCGCCGCAATCATATGTCGTTCCACGATATTGAATGCCATGGAAGGTCTGCTGCCCCATCAGGCGAATCATGGCGTCGGTGAGCTGGATCTCGCCGCCCGCACCCGGCGCCTGCCGTTCGATCTCGGCGAAGATCTCGGGCTGCAGGATGTAGCGCCCGGAGATGATCAGGTTCGAGGGCGCATCCTCCCGGCGCTTCGGCTTCTCCACCATGCCGGTGATGGTGAAGGCATTGTCGGTCCAGTCCTTGGCGCCGACGACGCCGTAGCGGTTGACGTGCTCCCACGGAACCTCCTCGACCGCCACCACGTTGCCGCCGCCATGGCGCTCGTAGACGTCGATCATCTGCTTCAGGCAGCCGGGGCTCGCATGCATCACCATGTCGGGAAGCAGCAGGGCGAAGGGCTCGTCGCCAACGATCTGGCGCGCGCACCACACCGCGTGGCCAAGGCCCAGGGGCTCCTGCTGGCGGGTGAAGCTCGCCTGTCCGGCCTTCGGCAGGTCGCGCAGCAGCCCGTCAAGCTCGGCGGTCTTGCCGCGCGCCTTCAGCGTCGCTTCGAGTTCGAACTGCTTGTCGAAATGATCCTCGATCACCGCCTTGCCGCGGCCGGTGACGAAAACGAAATGCTCGATTCCCGCCTCGCGCGCCTCGTCGACGGCGAGCTGGATCACCGGGCGGTCGACGACGGTGAGCATCTCCTTGGGCATGGCCTTGGTGGCGGGCAGAAAGCGCGTGCCGAGCCCCGCGACCGGAAAAACCGCTGTCTTGATCGAACGCGCCATGGATGGACCCTTCCCCCGCCTCGTGTACACTGCTCCCGGAGATTAGTCGGTTTTTCGGTTTTCGCAGCCGAAACTTGGATATGATTCACCAACTGGAGATTTAGATGGCCATTCTCGTGACGGGCGGCGCCGGTTACATCGGCAGTCACATGGTTCTGGCGCTGACGGAGCTGGGCGAGGAGGTTGTGGTTCTCGACAACCTCTCCACCGGCTTCTGGTGGGCCGTCTCGGGGGGAGCGAAGCTGGTCGAGGGCGACATCGGCGACGAGGCGCTGCTCGACCGGCTGATGGCCGAGCACCGCTTCGATGCGGTGGTGCATTTCGCGGGCTCGATGGTGGTGCCGGATTCGGTGAGGGATCCCCTGGGCTACTATCTCAACAACACGGTGAAGTCGCGCATGCTGATGGCCTCGGCCGTCAAGGCCGGCGTTCCGCGCTTCATCTTCTCCTCGACCGCCGCCGTCTATGGCAACGTCAGTGCCGAACCGGCCTTCGAGGACAGGACACCGGCGCCGATATCGCCCTATGGCTCCTCCAAGCTGATGACCGAATGGATGCTGAGGGACGCGCATGTTGCGCATGGGCTGCAATATGTCGTGCTGCGCTACTTCAACGTCGCGGGTGCTGATCCCGGTGGCCGCATCGGCCAGTCCACCCCGCGCGCCACGCACCTCATCAAGGTCGCATGCCAGGCGGCGCTGGGCCAGCGCCCGTCGATCGAGGTCTATGGCACCGACTACGACACGCCCGACGGCACCTGCCAGCGCGACTACATCCACGTGAGCGACTTGATCGCCGCGCATGTCGATGCACTCTCCCATCTCCGCCGCGGCGGCGAAAGCGGCGTCTTCAACTGCGGCTATGGCAAGGGCTACTCCGTGCTCGAGGTCCTCAAGGCCGTGGAGCGGGCGAACGGCGCCCCCCTGCCGGTCACCTACGGGCCCCGCCGCGCGGGCGATCCCGCGGCGATCGTGGCGGGGGCGCAGCGCGTGCGCGACGTGCTGGGCTGGCAGCCGCGCTATGCCGATCTCGACTTCATCGTCGAAACGGCCCTGAACTGGGAGCGGAAGCTCGCGACGCGCAACGCCGTCTGAACCTGGCGCCCGCCCGATTGAGGCCGCAATTGCCGGTTCAATGGCTTGTTTGATAGTCTGACGGGATGCACATGAACCGACGCCATGTCGCCTCGCTGCTGCTTGCGGCCCCGCTGTGGGCCACCCCGGCGCTCGCCGACGCCAAGTTCGAAGCCTTCATCCAGAACACGCTGTGGCCGCGCGCCAAGGCGGCCGGCATTCCGCGCAAGCTCTTCGATGCCGCCTTCGAAGGCATCACCGAGCCCGATCCCGCGGTGTTGAAGCTCGCCGCCAACCAGCCCGAATTCACCTCCACCACCTCGGCCTATCTGCAGAAGGCGGTGACGCCGATCCGCATCGAGACCGGCCAGACCAAGAAGGCAGAGGAGGAGAAGCTGCTCGCCGCCATCGAGGCGAAGTACCAGGTCGACCGCCACATCCTGCTCGGCATCTGGGGCATGGAGTCGAACTTCGGCAAGGACAAGGGCTCGATGAGCGTCATCCGCTCGCTGGCCACACTCGCCTATTCGGGCCGCCGCAAGGACTATGGCAACGAGCAGCTCATCGCCGCGCTGAAGATCCTGCAGAAGGGCCTGGTGAAGCCCGGCAACTTCAACGGCTCCTGGGCGGCGGCCATGGGCCACACGCAGTTCATCCCGACGTCCTATCTTTCCTACGCCGTGGACTGGACAGGCGATGGCAAGCGCGACATCTGGAACTCCAAGGAGGATGCGCTGGCCTCCACCGCCAACTACCTCGCCAAGGCCGGCTGGCGGAACGACCGGCCCTGGGGCTGGGAGGTGACGCTGCCCAAGGGCTTCAACAAGGCGCTGATCGGCCGGCGCAACTGGCGCACCGTGGCCGAATGGCAGAAGCTCGGCGTCGAGCGCGCCGACGGCGGCAAGTTCGGGTCCACCAAGGCCGATGCCTTCGTCATGGTGCCGCAGGGGGTCGACGGCCCCCGCTTTCTGGTGACCAAGAACTTCCTCGCCATCATGGACTACAACATCTCGCATTCCTATGCGCTGGCGGTCGGCCACCTGGCGGACCGCATCCGCGGCCGCGGACCGTTCCAGGCCGCCTGGCCGGACGTCGACTTCGACCTGAGCTTCGAGCAGCGCGTGGAGTTGCAGAAGCGCCTCAACGCCATGGGCTTCCAGACTGGCGGCAGTGACGGCCGCTTCGGCGCGCGCACCTATGAGGCGGTGCTGGCCTACCAGAAGCGCGAGGGCCTGCCGCTTGATGGCAAGCCCTCGGTGAAGCTCCTGCAGCACATGCGCAAGAACAGCTCATGACCCGCCTCGGGGTGCCCGCCATGCTGGCTGCCGCCGGCCTGCTCCTGCTGCTGCCCCCGGCGGCGGCCCAGGTGCAGGAAACGCCGGTCATGGGCGCCCCGGCCGGCACCGAAGAGGCCGCGCAGCAGGCCGGGCGCGTCCTCGTGCTGGGCGATGCGCTGGGTGGCGGTCTGGGCGCGGGCCTCTCGCGCGTCGCGGAGGCAGCCGGCAACTATGACGTTTCGGTCCGCTTCAACGAGGAATCGGGCCTGGCGCGGCCCGAGGTCTATGACTGGCCCGCAACCGTCTCCAAGATCCTGCGGAGCAACAGCTACGGCGCGATCGTGGTGATGCTCGGCGCCAATGACACGCAGCCGATTCGCCGCCAGGACGGCGAGCGCATCCCCGTCGGAACGCCCGAATGGGCGGAGGCCTATGGCGAGCGGGTGGACCGCATGCTGGCCGAACTCGCAACCTCGGGGGCGCGCATCATCTGGGTCGGCCCGCCGCCGATGCGCGACCCGCAGTATGATGCGGCCATCAAGGAGATCGCCGCCATCCAGCGCCAGCGCGCGGAGGCGAAGGGCGCAGACTTCATCGACATGCGCCCGGTGCTGGCAGCGCCCGACGGCAGCTATGCCGAGTCAGGCCCGGACGACACCGGCACGCTTACCAGGCTCCGCGGGCGTGACGGCATTTCCTTCTACAAGGCCGGCAACAACCGCATGGGCCAGATCGTGCTCTCCGTCCTCGAGGGCGGAGAGGCAGGCACGCTGCAGGCCGGCGCGGGGGAGGCGGCCGGTGCTGCGGAGGACCAGGCCAGCCAGGTGCCGATCTTCGGCCAGCTCCTGATGAACGGGGAAGCCTATGCCGTCCAGCCCGAAGGCGTGACCGCCAATGCGGTGATGCTCGCCGCCGCGGGGCTCGAGGGCGAGGCGGCGCTCAAGGCGCTGCGCGATCTGGCGCCCCAGGGCAGCAATGCCATCAATCTCTTCCGCTACGGCCACTTGCCCGCAGCACCCGCCGGCCGGGCCGACGACTTCGCCGCTCCGGCCTCACCCTGAGCGATTTGTCAGAAAACAGCGAACACTACAGCCGGTCATTGCAAAACTGTTGCTCTGCAGCAACGGTTGCAATTCAGTAACTGTAACCGAAGATCACAAAACCCGTTCCGAATTGACCGCAAACCTTTGCAGGACCATAGTCGGCTCAACAACAATCGATTCCACGATTTGTGCAATAGCAGGGGTTTGCAGATGACCAAGACGTTCCGCGCTCTCATTCTTTCGGGTGCCGCGCTCTCCGTGTGGGGCGGCAGCGCGCTCGCGGCCGATGCGCCGGTGCCGGTTGATCCGGGCCACTTCTATGCCGGCGTCTTCGGCGGCGCCACCTGGTTCAGCGAGAACGGCGCTGACTTCACGCTCGATGGCAGCGCGTTCACGCCGGAGGAGACGGTCGTCGCGCCCTCCGCTCCTTCGATGCACCCTGACGTGTCGGGCAATGTGTCGCTCGACACCGACACCGGCTTCCTGATCGGCGGCGTGCTGGGCTACGCCTGGGGCGACACGGGCCTGCGCACCGAACTCGAACTCTCCTATTCGCAGGCCAATCTCGACGGCTTCGACATCGACTGGGACTCGAATTTCCACAATGGCCAGGTCAACGTTGACCCTGACTTCGACGGTGATGTGTCCGTTACCTACATCTTCGGTAACCTGTGGTATGACTTCGGTCATGTCTTCGACATGGGCGGCATCACGCCTTACATCGGCGGCGGTCTCGGTGTCGGCTTTGTGGACATCGACATCGACGCGATCCAGGGCGTCGACTTCGCAGCCAGCGGCAGCGAGACGGGCTTCGCCTATCAGCTCGGCGGCGGCCTGATGTGGAACATCGCCGACAACGTGGCCCTCGACCTCGGCTACCGCTATCGCGGCGTGGCGCTCAACGACTACGACCAGTCGCTCACCTCGCAGAACGTGCTGCTCGGCATCAACTTCGGCTTCTGATCCGAAGTATCGGACTGAAGAGAGGGCGCCGGTCGCAAGACCGGCGCCCTTTCGCGTGGCGGGTTGATGCTTGATCCGGAAGTTGGCGATCCTTCCGGTTGTGTTTCTGTTGCCGTGCTGCAACGGTGTTGGACCGATCCCCGCAGACGGAGGATCAACGAGCCTCTTCCGAATTGACCGCAATCGTTTGTGATAACATATTGCGACTCACAAAACGCGAACAGTCGTCGTCAGGGGGTTGCAGATGACCAAATCCTTCCGTGCTCTCATTCTTTCGGGTGCCGCGCTGTCCCTGTGGGGCGGCAGCGCGCTCGCGGCCGATGCGCCGGTGCCGGTCGATCCGGGCCACTTCTATGTCGGCGTGTTCGGCGGCGCCACCTGGTTCAGCGAGAATGGCACGGACTTCACGGTCGACAGGTTCCGCAATGGCGTCATCCTCGAACCGGTAGAACAGGTTCAGTATGGTCCGGACCTGTCCGGAAACGTGTCGCTCGACACCGACACCGGCTTCCTGATCGGCGGCGTCGTCGGCTACGCCTGGGGCGACACGGGGCTCCGCACCGAACTCGAACTCTCCTATTCGCAGGCCAATCTCGATGGCTTCGATGTGGACTGGGACAATGATTTCTTGATGTACCAGTCGGCAATGCCCGATGGCGATGACCTTGACCTCGATGGCGACGTCGCCGTCACCTACATCTTCGGCAACATCTGGTACGACTTCGGCCATGTCTTCGACATGGGCGGCATCACCCCCTATCTCGGCGGCGGTCTCGGCGTCGGCTTCGTGGACATCGACATCGATGGCATCGATGGCATCGACTTCGCGGCCAGCGGCAGCGAGACGGGCTTCGCCTTCCAGCTCGGCGGCGGCCTGATGTGGAACATCGCCGACATCGTCAACCTCGACCTCGGCTACCGTTATCGCGGCGTGGCACTCGACGACTATGACGAGTCGCTCACCTCGCAGAACGTGCTGCTCGGCATCACCTTCGGCCTCTGATCCGAAGCGCGGAATTGAATGAGGGCGCCGGTCGCAAGACCGGCGCCCTTTGCTTCGCCAGCGAACCGGCGATCTCGCGCGCGTATCATATCGAAAGCATGCGCATCTTCCGATTGAATTTCTGTTGCCGCGAAGCAACGGTCGTGGGCCGATCAGTGCAGGCGGAGGTCGTCAGCCACGTTGCGAATTGACTGAAATCGTCTGCAAAGACATGGTTCATACATAGACAAAATCATATCGATCGTCAGGGGTTTGCAGATGACCAAGACTTTCCGTGCTCTCATTCTTTCGGGTGCCGCGCTCACTGTATGGGGCGGCAGCGCGCTCGCAGCCGATGCGCCGGTGCCGGTGGATCCCGGCCACTTCTATGCCGGCGTCTTCGGCGGCGCCACCTGGTTCAGCGACAACGGCGCGGACTTCACCCTGGAGCGCCCCATTATAAGTGGCGCGTTGGAAGAACCGGCTCCTTCGGGAAACTGGCTCCCGCAATCGGGCAACGTGTCGCTCGACACCGACACCGGCTTCCTGATCGGCGGCGTGCTGGGCTACGCCTGGGGCGACACCGGCCTTCGCACCGAACTCGAGCTCTCCTATTCGCAGGCCAATCTCGACGGCTTCGACATCGACTGGGACAATTGGAACGATGGTCCCGATGGCGATGATCTCGACTTTGATGGCGATGTCTCCGTCACCTACATCTTCGGGAACCTGTGGTACGACTTCGGCCATGTCTTCGACATGGGCGGCATCACGCCTTACATCGGCGGCGGTCTCGGTGTCGGCTT
>JADCDC010000223.1 GCA_020252385.1 Aestuariivirga sp. | reverse complement strand
TCATCCTGCTCTACACCGCCTTCAACCTCGCCTTCACCATCTGGATGATGAAGAGCTTCTTCGACGAGCTCTCCCTCGACGTCGAGGATGCCGCGCGGATCGACGGCTCGTCGGACACCAAGGTGTTCTTCAAGATCTGCCTGCCGCAGGTCGTGGCAGGGCTTGCCGCCACCTTCGTTTTCGGCCTCATCCTCACCTGGAACGAGTTCCTCTTCGCGCTGCTGCTTTCGGGTCCCGACACGCGCACCGTGCCGGTCGCCATGAACCAGGCCGTCTCGTCTGGCGGCCGCGGCACGGACTGGACGCTGCTCGCAGCCATCGAGACGCTGTTCCTCATCCCCGTCTTCCTCGTCACGTTCTTCCTGCAGAACCACCTGCTGCGCGGCGTGACCTTCGGTACCGTGAAGCGCTGACATGTCGACGATTGAAATCCGCAAAGTCACCAAGAAGTTCGGCGCCTTCACGGCGGTGAAGGACGCGGACCTGAAGGTCGAAGCGGGCGAGGTCGTCTGCCTGCTCGGCCCCTCGGGCTGCGGCAAGACGACGACGCTGCGCATGATCGCGGGCCTCGAGCGCGCCACCAGCGGCGATGTCATCATCGCCGGCCAGCGCATGAACGAGCTCACCCCGCAGAAGCGCGACATCGCGATGGTGTTCCAGTTCTACGCGCTCTATCCCGCACTCACCGTCGGCCAGAACATCGCCATGCCGCTCCATTACGAGAACCTCTCGAAGGCGGACACCGACGCGCGCGTCATGAAGGTGGCGAAGATCATGCACCTCGACACGGTGCTGGACCGCATGCCGAACCAGATCTCCGAGGGCGAGAAGCAGCGGCTTGCGGTGGCGCGCGCCATCGTGCGCGATCCCAACTGCTTCCTTTTCGACGAGCCGCTGTCGCGTCTCGACGTTGAGCTCCGCCACTCGATGCGCGGCCAGATCAAGGAAGTCCTCACCGGGCTCTCCAAGGCCACCGTGATCGTCACGCATGACCAGCTCGAGGCGCTCACCATGGCGAACCGCATCGCCATCATGAAGGATGGCCTGATCGAGCAGGTCGGCACCCCGCATGACGTCTTCGCCAAGCCCGTCAACGTCTTCGTGGCGAGCTTCATCGGCACGCCGCAGATGAACCTCGTCGAGGCCGAACTCAAGGGCCACGCCAACGGCATGGCCTCGGTCGTGCTGGCGGGCCAGGAACTGGCGGTGGCGACCGACCCGGCGGTGGCGAAGCTCAAGCCCTCCAAGGTCATGATCGGCATAAGGCCACGCGCCTTCACCAGCGTTCAGGAGAAGGCGGCCGACACCATCTCCGCCCAGGCGGAGCTGATCGAGCCAATGGGCGCCGAGACGCTGATCCACGCCCGCACCGCGACGGGCGGCGACATCCGCGTCGTCGTCCCCAGGGACAAGCGGGTGAAGGTGGGCGAGGCGCTGAACCTCAGGCCCGACCCGCGGCAGACGCATGTGTTCGGCGAGGACGGAAAGGCGGTGCGCGCATGAGCGATTCGCGCGAGCAGGGCATGACGCGCCAGGGCGCGCTGCGGCTTGAGTACTTCATCATCGGGCTCGGCATCTTCGCGCTGGTGCTGATCTTCCAGCCCTTCAGCCTCACGCTCTTCGCCGTCGGCAGCGTGCTGGTGGTGATCGCGGGGCTCATCAACAACCTGCTGCCGATGGCCCAGCCCGGCGTTCCGGTCAGGAGCGTGGTCATCGTCACCATGGTCGTGTTCATGATCTTCTGCATCGTGCTCCTGGTGTCGATCGCCGCGGCGCATCTCTATGGCGTGTTCTTCCTCAAGCCGCCCGATCCCAACACCACATCGGGCAAGATCCAGCTCAACACCCCGCCGTTCTGGATGCAGCCGCTCGTCTGGGGCATTGCCGCCGTCACCGTGGCGCTGGCTGCGGCCATCGCCGCCATGAAGAAGGCCCGCAGCTGACATGCGCTACGATGTTTCGGTGATCGGCCTCTACATCCTCGATGTGCTGGGCCGGCCGGTTACCCGCATCCCTGACCGCGGCAACGTGGACTTCATCGAGGAAATCCGCCTGACCGTCGCCGGCACAGCCGGCGGCACCGTGGTCGATACCGCGAAGCTGGGCCTCCGGAGCCTCGCCGTCGGCGCGGTGGGTGATGACGAGAAGGCCGATTGGGTGCTGATGACGATGCAGAAGCACGGCATCGACACCTCCGCCATGCAGCGCCTGAAGGGTATTCCAACCTCCGCCACCATCCTGAACGTGCGCCCCAACGGCGACCGCCCGGCGCTCCACGTGCGCGGCGCCTCCGATCACTTCGACGTGCCGCCCGCCATGTATGATCAGGTCTTCGATGCGCCGATCATCCACCTCGGCGGCACCGGCCTCCTCAAGAAGCTCGATGGCCCGGCCTCGGTCACACTGCTGAAGGAGGCCAAGGCGCGCGGCCGCACGGTCACCTTCGACTTGATCGCGGCGAGTGCAGAGACCATCGGCATCGTGGGGCCGCTCCTGCCCTTCATCGACTATTTCATGCCCTCGATCGAGGAAGCGAAGGACATGTCCGGCCAGTCGACGCCCGAGGACTGCGCCAGCTTCTATCTCGACAGGGGCGCCCAGTGCTGTGTCTTCACGCTGGGCGGCGACGGCGCCTATTACGCGCATCGTGACGGCACGCGCATGACGTCGCCCGCCTATGACATCAAGGTCGTCGACACCACGGGCTGCGGCGATGCCTTCGACGCGGGCTTCATCGCCGCCCTTCACCACAAGATGGATGTCGAGACGGCGCTCCGCTTCGCCCAGGCCTCGGCGGGGCTCGTCGCCACCGGGCTGGGGTCGGATGCGGGGATCGTCTCCTTCGAGGACACGCTCGCCACAATGAAGAACTGGAAAGTGAAATCATGAGATTTGCAGGCAAGCGCGCGGTCGTCACGGGTGGCCTTTCGGGGATCGGCGAGGCGGTCGCCCAGAGGATTGAGGCCGAGGGCGGCAAGGTCGTCGTGTGGGACATGCAGGGCGGCATCAAGACCGACATCTCCAGCTGGGACTCGGTCGAGGCCGCGGCGGCGGAAACGGTGAAGCAGCTCGGCGGCATCGACATACTCGTCAACAGTGCCGGCATCGCGGGCCCCACCGCCACGGTGACGGAACTCAAGATGGAAGACTGGCACCGCACCATCGCCATCAACTTGAACGGCACCTTCTTCACCAACCGCGCCGTCGTTCCGCACATGCTGGCTGGCAATTACGGCCGCATCGTCAACATCGCCTCGATCGCCGGCAAGGAGGGCAATCCCAATGCCTCGGCCTATTCGGCCTCGAAGGCGGCAGTGATCGGCTTCACCAAGTCGCTGGCCAAGGAACTGGCCAAGACCAACATCACCGTCAATTCAGTGACGCCCGCCGCGGTGAGGACCCCGATCTTCGACCAGATCCCGCAGAGCCATGTGGACTTCATGCTCTCCAAGATCCCGATGGGGCGGCTCGGCAAGGTGCATGAGGTTGCGAGCCTCGTCTGCTGGCTCGCCAGCGAGGAGTGTTCCTTCTCGACGGGTGCCGTGTTCGACGTCTCGGGCGGCCGCGCCACCTACTGAGCGGAACCCCGGGGCCGCCCCGGTCATTCCTTCCCGTCGGAAGGAGTGTGCCATGGCAAATCCAAAGAAGGTGAACCCGGATCTCGTCCGCCAGGAGGTCGAGAAAGGCCGGATCGGCGACCGCGACCTCGCGCAGAAGCCGGGCCCCACGCCCGCCGTCGAGAACGACGGCGAGGGCATGGAGTGGGACGATGACCAGCGCCAACTGGTCGAGAACCAGGACATGAGCGAGATCGAGAAAATCGAAGACCGCGAATAGTCCCTCAGATCGCCGTATAGCCGCCGTCGATCAGCAGGTCGTGGCCGCAGATCATGCCGGAGGCGGGGGAGGCGAGATAGAGGATGGCGTCGGCCACCTCGATGGGCTTGCCGAAGCGGCCGCCTGGGATCTTGGCCTTCATCGGATCGCCCTTTTCGGGCTGGCCCCAGACCTGCTCGCCCATCGGGGTAAGGATCACGGTGGGGCACACGGTATTGATCTGGATGTTGTGCTTCGCCCACTCGGACGTCATCACCTTGGTCAGCATGTTGAGGCCGCCCTTGGAGGCGCAATAGGCGCCATGCGCATCAAGGCCGATCACGCCCGCCTGCGAGGAGACGTTGATGATCTTGCCCCATTTCTGGGCGATCATCTGCGGCACCACTTCCCGCGCCAGAAGGAAGGGCGCGCGGAGGTTCACAGCCATGGTGGCGTCCCAGTCCTCGACCTTCGCATCGAGCAGCATGTCGACCAGCGCGATCCCGGCATTGTTGACCAGGATGTCGATGGTGCCGAAGGCTGCGAGCGCCTCCTGTCCGGCCTTCACCGGGCCATCGACGGTCGCCATGTCGGCTGAGATCGTAACGCAGCGGCGGCCCTTGGCCTCGACCGCCGCCTTCACCTCGGCGAGGCCTCCGGCGTCGCGGCCCACGGCGGCGATGTCGGCACCGGCATCGGCCAGCACCTTGCATGTCTCGAGGCCGATACCCTTGGTGGCCCCCGTCACCAGCGCGCGCTTGCCGGTAAGTTCGAATCTTTTTGTCCAGTCGCCCATTGTGCGTTCTCCCGTTTTTGGCGATCTTTGCTTGGAATTGGCAGGGAGGCAAGAAGGCCATGCAGAGAATGGGACGCGTCATCAGGCTGAGGCCCGAGATCATTCCGGAATACAAGCGCATCCACGCCGCGGTGTGGCCCGAGGTGCTGAAGGCCATCCACGATTCGAACATCCGCAACTACACGATCTTCCTCAAGGAGCCGGAGAACCTGCTCTTCGCCTATTGGGAATACCACGGCACCGATTTCGACGCTGACATGAAGAAGATGGCGGACGCCCCGCGCATGAAGGAGTGGTGGACCATCACCGACCCCATGCAGATCCCCTTCGAGACACGGAAGCAGGGCGAGTGGTGGGCGGAGATGGAAGACGTGTTCCATACGGATTGAGAGGGTAGCACCCACCAAGCATTCGTCATTGCCCGCCCCCGAGCGGGCAATCTTCTTCGTTGCCGCCAAAAAGGATGCCACGGTCAAGCCGTGGCATGACGAAAAGAGGGTTGTTGTCGCGGGTCTACCTTGCCCGCTTCTTCCCGAAGTGATTCCGCTCCAGCGTCGCAAAGGCGCGCTGGTAGACGTTCTGCTCGGTGTTGGGAATCAGCGTGACGTCGTCCTGCGGGCTTGCCACCCAGTCGCCGGTCCAGACACCGAAGGTGGTGTTGTCGGCGGTCACCGGCCAGAGTCTTGGCCCGGAGACATAGTTCATCCATGGCAGTTCCGACTTGGTGATGCGGTAGGAGAAGCTCCGCGTCAGGTCGCAGAGATGCAGCAGTTCCTCGTTGAGGTGGCCCTTGCCGAAATAGAAGTCACGGATCCCTGAGACCTTGTCCGGGCGGTGGCGCTTCAGCATGTGCATCCGGGTGATCTCCTCATGCCAGCCGCCCATCGAGGCGAAGTCGCGCATGATCTTCC
>JADCDC010000222.1 GCA_020252385.1 Aestuariivirga sp. | reverse complement strand
CGGAAGCTTCTGGCGCTGCGGAGCTATCTCCACGCCGGGCCGAGGCTCGCCGAGCGATGGAGCTGGACGGATGTGGAGATCAAAGCCTTCGAGGGAACTCCGCAGCAGAAGGCGCTGCTTGCCGAGATCGACGCCGTGAAGGCACATTTCAAGGCCGCCAATTTCCGGGGAGCAGAGCAGTTGGGCCAGACTCCAAATCCATCTGGAGGAAATCTTCAGTGGCAGGTCACGCTGAACCCGGCACAGTGAAATCAGTCTTCAACGCTGTCGTTTGCATGCATCGAGACGTATCAGTTGTGACGCAGGTCCTTGGCGCCCGTTGCGATGAGTTCCGATAGCGCACGAACCAGGATCCGCGTGCCAGCTGCGAGGTCTTCTGGGTTTGAATACTCGATGGAGTTATGGCAGATACCCCCAATGCTCCGGACCGCGACCACGATCGAGGGGCATATCTCCGCGAGGCGGATGGCGTCATGGGCGGCAATGGTCGAGAGATGCATGACCTGAAGACCTTCTGCATTCATTGCAGCTTCGACCATCCGGCAGAGTCCCGCATCGAACACACCGGCCTTGCGCCGCTCGGTGTGAAGGACCTGGCCACCGACCTCCGCCCGCGCAGCCGAACGTTCCAGTGCGGCAAGGAACTGCTTCTCAGCCCAGGCGAGAACGTCCTGGACGGGTGAACGCAGTTCCACCCAGAGGGTTGCCTCGGAGATGACGCTGTTGGGCGAATTGGGAAGCACCTCGATCCGTCCGGCCGATGTGTAGAGCGTGTCGGCGGCCGTGCCGCAAAGCTCGCGGAGATCGGCGATGAGATAAGCGGCGCCAAGAAGTGCATCGCGCCGCCGCTCCATGGGCGTGGGGCCGGTATGGGCCTGAAGCCCGGTGAAACGGGCACGGATCTTGGTTGCGCCCCAGTAGCGCGTGAAGGGCGCCAGCTGAAGGCCGGCCGCCTCGAGATCCGGCGCGCATTCGACATGCATCTCTACGAAGGCGGCCGGGCGCGGCGGAACGTCATGGCCACGATAGCCGATCGCATCCAGTGCCTGCCCCACCGCGATCCCCGCGCCGTCCTTCACCGCCAGCGCATCCTGAAGGCTCATGCTGCCGCTATAGACGCTGCTTCCGATGAGGCTCGGCTGGAAGCGTGCTCCTTCCTCGTTCGTCCAGTTGCAGACGGCAAGATTGGCTTTGGGAGACACCGACCCGTTGCGGACCGCCTCCTTGATCGCGGAGGCGGCGACGAGCCCCGCGACCACGCCGTAGGCGCCGTCGAACCGGCCCCCGTTGGGCTGACTGTCCAAGTGCGAGCCGGTCATGATCCACGGCGCATGGGGACCTGCCAAGTCAAGGCAGCCGAACATGTTTCCAATGCCGTCCACGAGCGTCCGCATGCCAAGCGCATCGAACTTGGCGCGAAGCCAGTCACGCGCGGCGCGATCGCCTTCGGTGAGGGCAGGCCTGTCAACCCCTCCCTCGGGCGTGCCGGCAACAGCCCCCTGCTCTTCCATGAGCCGGGCCAGAAGCGCATCACCGGCAACCGCATGTTTCAATTGAGGACGCTCCGCGATTGCGTACCCAATCCGGTCAAGCCCGCTTCAGCCGCGGACGCCTCACCAGCCGCGAGATGACAGGCCACGGCCGAAGCCGGGGAGACGGCCGTCAAGGCCGGCGCCTTTTCCCTGCACACCTTCATGACGAAGGGGCAGCGCGATGCAAAGCTGCAGCCAGGCGCGATGTTGATGGGGCTCGGCGGCTCGCCCTCGAGCAGCAGCTTGCTGCTGTCATAGGGATTGTCCTCGATCGTCGGGATCGCGCTCAGCAGCGCCTTGGTATAAGGGTGCCGCGCCGAGTAGAAGAGGTTGCGATTGTCGGCGATCTCTACGATCTCGCCCAGATACATGACGGCGATGCGCGTGCACACGCGGCGCACCATGGCCAGATCATGCGAAATGAATATGTAGGTGAGATTCTTCTCCTGCTGCAGGCGGGAGAACAGCGCGAGCAGCTTGTTCTGCTCCGCCTGGTCCAGCGCCGAGACAGTTTCGTCGAGGATCAGGAGTTGCGGTTCGAGCACCAGCGCGCGCGCCACCGAAATTCGCTGGCGGTCGCCTGTGCTCAGCGAATTCGGAAGCGCGTCGTAGATCTGGGTTGGCAGGCCCACGTCTTCCATTGCCCGGCGCACGCGCGCGCGGAGTTCTGCACCGCTTGCAAGAGCGTGGATCCGGACACCCTCCTCGATCATGCGGCCAACCGTCATGCGAGGCGGCAGGCTGTTGTAGGGGTCTTGCAGCAACAGCTGAAAGTGACGGCGCGATTCCATGAGCGCGCGTCCTGATCCGGCCGCAAGGGGCTTTCCCTGGAACATGATCTCGCCCTGTTCGGGCGCCTCGAGTGCCGCCAGAATCCTCGTCAGCGTGGACTTGCCGCAGCCGCTCTCACCGACGATGCCGATGTTGTCACGCGCCATGACGTCGAAGGTGACGCCGCGGACTGCCTGCACCTCGTTATAGGAGTTGAAGTGGCCAGGCCGGCGGACCCGGTAGGTGCGCTTGACGTCGCGTACCGACATCACGGGCTCATCCGCCGAGCGGGCGCTCACGGCGGGGGATTCGGTGCTGCTCCAGATGCGCGGGATCTGCTCGATCACCCCCTTCATGTAGTCCGTCGAAGGGTTGCGCACGATGTCCGCCATCCGGCCGGTCTCGGCCGCCCTGCCGTCCTTCAGCACCAGGATTCGGTCCGACATCTGGTGGAGCGAGGGAAGAGACGAGCTGAGGAACAGAACGCTCACGCCATGCCGCTCCGCCATCTGCTTCAGGAGACGCACCACCTGCAGCGCGATCGTGACGTCGAGAGGCTGCGTTATGTTGTCCGCGATGATGACGGCCGGATCGGTGGAAAGCGCGTCGACGATCATGGCGCGCTGCATCATGCCGCCGGAGTACTTCGTCGGGTATTCGTGGAAGCGCTCGTGCGGCGACGGAATTCGAACCTCGGCGAGAAGCTTCAGGATCTTCTGCTCCGCGTCGGCCTTCGGCATGTCGGGCTTGACCGCGCGGAGCTTCTCGACGAGCTGCGGCCCGACGGGAATCGTGGGGTCGAGGCTGCTCTGCGGACGCGAGCCGATGTAGCCGATCTCGCGGCCGGGCCTGATGAGCGATCCGCCATCGGCGGAAAGAATGCTGCGGCCCTTGAACCGGATGTCGCCGCGCCGGTAGCGAAGCGTCGCGGGAAGCCAGTTTGCCAGCGCCCGGCTGAGGATCGACTTGCCGCCGCCCGTTTCCGCGAAGATGCCCAGCACCTCGTGCGAGGCCAGGTCGAAGGTGATGCCGTCAAGGATCGCCGGGCTGCCCGGTTCGTTGGGCCCGACAGATCGG
>JADCDC010000221.1 GCA_020252385.1 Aestuariivirga sp. | reverse complement strand
GTCGTCGCCCGCATCATCGAGAAGGAGCGGCCGGACGCGCTGCTGCCCACAATGGGCGGCCAGACGGCGCTCAACACCGCACTCTCCCTCAACAAGATGGGCGTGCTCGAGAAGTTCGGCGTCGAGCTGATCGGCGCCAAGGCGGAGGCCATCGACAAGGCCGAGGACCGCGAGCTGTTCCGCGAGGCGATGAAGAAGATCGGGCTTGCCACGCCGAAGTCGATGCTGGCCAACGCCTCCGCCGCCAAGGACGCCGACAAGGAAGCCTATGCGGCCGAAGTGGCGCGGCTGAAGGCGGACGGGGGCGACATCGAGGCCTTCGAGCGGAAATGGGCGGCGGAAGAGCCGGAGCGGCTGAGGAAGTATCGCAACCGCGCCATGGTGGAGGCCTTCGAGGCGATGCTCGAGGTGGGCCTTCCCTGCATCATCCGCCCGTCCTTCACGCTGGGCGGCACCGGTGGCGGCATCGCCTACAACCGCGAGGAATTCTTCGACATCGTGGAAAAGGGCCTCGACGCCTCGCCCACGGCGGAAGTGCTGATCGAGGAATCCGTCCTCGGCTGGAAGGAGTATGAGATGGAGGTCGTCCGCGATCACGCGGACAACTGCATCATCGTCTGCTCGATCGAGAACGTCGATCCGATGGGTGTCCACACGGGCGACTCGATCACGGTCGCCCCGGCGCTGACGCTGACCGACAAGGAATACCAGATCATGCGCAACGCCTCGATCGCGGTGTTGCGCGAGATCGGCATTGAGACGGGCGGCTCCAACGTGCAGTTCGGCGTGAACCCCGCCGATGGCCGCCTCGTCGTCATCGAGATGAACCCGCGCGTGTCGCGCTCTTCCGCCCTGGCCTCCAAGGCCACGGGCTTCCCGATCGCCAAGGTCGCCGCCCGGCTCGCGGTGGGCTACACGCTCGATGAGCTGGCGAACGACATCACGGGTGGCGCAACGCCTGCGGCCTTCGAGCCGACCATCGACTATGTGGTCACCAAGATCCCGCGCTTCGCCTTCGAGAAGTTCCCCGGCGCCTCCCCCACCCTCACCACCGCCATGAAGTCCGTGGGCGAGGTGATGGCGATTGGCCGCTCCTTCCAGGAATCGATGCAGAAGGCGCTCCGCGGCCTCGAAACCGGGTTGACCGGCTTCAACGAGGTCGAGATCGAGGGTGCGGGCGAAGGCGACGACAAGAACGCCATCCGCGCCGCCCTGGGCACGCCGACGCCCGACCGCATTCTCAAGATCGCGCAGGCCTTCCGCATGGGCGCCACGGTCGAGCAGGTCTTCGACTCCTGCAAATACGAGCCGTGGTTCCTCCGCCAGATCGAGGACATCGTGCGCACCGAGGAGAAGATCCGGGAGCGCGGGCTGCCGAAGGACGCCGCCAACCTCACGACGCTCAAGTCCATGGGCTTCTCCGACCAGCGGCTGGGCGAACTCGTGGGCCTCTCCGAGGACAAGGTGCGCGCCCATCGCCACAAGCTTTCGGTGAGGCCGGTCTTCAAGCGCATCGACACGTGTGCTGCCGAATTCGCCTCGCCGACCGCCTACATGTATTCGACCTATGACGCGGAGGATGAGGCCAGGCCCTCCGACCGGCAGAAGATCATCATCCTCGGCGGCGGACCCAACCGCATCGGCCAGGGCATCGAGTTCGACTATTGCTGCTGCCATGCCTGCTTCGCGCTCCATGACGCGGGCTATGAATCGATCATGGTGAACTGCAATACGGAGACGGTCTCCACCGACTACGACACCTCGGACCGGCTCTACTTCGAGCCGCTCACGGCGGAAGACGTGCTGGAGATCATCCACAAGGAGCAGCAGAACGGCACGCTGAAGGGCGTCATCGTCCAGTTCGGCGGCCAGACGCCGCTGAAGCTCGCGGGCGCGCTTGAAAAGGCCGGCGTCCCCATCCTCGGCACCACGCCGGACGCCATCGACCTGGCGGAGGACCGCGACCGCTTCTCGAAGCTCCTCAAGAAGCTGAAGCTCCGCCAGCCGGAGAACGGCATCGCCTACTCCGGTGCTGAAGCGAAGAAGATCGCCAAGAAGATCGGCTTCCCCGTGGTGATCCGCCCCTCCTATGTGCTGGGCGGGCGCGCCATGGAGATCGTCAAGGACGACGCACAGCTCGAACGCTACATCACCGAGGCCGTCGTCGTTTCGGGCGACTCCCCCGTGCTGATCGACAGCTATCTCTCCAATGCCATCGAAGTCGACGTAGATGCCATCTGCGACGGCAAGGACGTGTTCATCGCCGGCGTCATGGAGCACATCGAGGAGGCGGGCATCCACTCGGGCGACTCGGCCTGCTCGCTGCCGCCCTATTCGCTGAAAGGCCCCGTCATCGCCGAGATGGAGCGCCAGGCCAAGGTCATGGCGCTGGCGCTGAACGTGGTGGGCCTGATGAACGTACAGTTCGCCATCAAGGATGACGAGGTCTACGTGCTCGAGGTCAACCCGCGCGCCTCGCGCACCGTGCCCTTCGTGGCCAAGGTGATCGGGCTCCCGGTTGCCAAGATCGCGGCGCGCGTCATGGCGGGAGAATCGCTCGCGAGCTTCAAGCTGAAGCAGAAGAAGCTTGCCCATGTGGCGGTCAAGGAAGCCGTCTTCCCCTTCAACCGCTTCCCCGGCGTGGACGTGCTCCTCGGACCCGAGATGCGCTCGACGGGCGAGGTCATGGGCCTCGACATGACCTATGACATGGCCTTCGCCAAAGCCCAACTCGGTGCCGGCATGCGCATGCCGCAGGCGGGCACCGTCTTCATCTCGGTGAAGGCCGCCGACAAGGCGAAGATCCTGCCTGCCATGAGGAAGCTCGTGGAGATGGGCTTCACACTCGTCGCCACCGGCGGCACCCAGCGCTATTTCGAGGAGAAGGGCGTTCCCTCCACCAAGATCAACAAGGTGCTTGAAGGCCGCCCGCATGTGGTGGACGCCATCAAGAACGGCGATATCCAGCTTGTCCTCAACACCACCGAGACGCGCGCGTCCCAGTCCGACTCGAAGCCCATCCGCCAGACGGCACTGATGCAGAAGGTGCCCTATTACACCACGCTGCCCGGCATCCTCGCCGTCACCAAGGCGATTGCCGCCCAGAAGGAAGGCCGCCTCGACGTGAAGCCGCTGCAGGATTATTTCTGAGAGGGACTACCTCCCCGCCTCCGCTTCGATCAGCTCCGCCCAGCGCTTCACCCGTGCCAGGTTCACGCCCATGTCATCCCTGCCGATCTGCGAGCGGGAATAGATCAGCACGGCCGAGCCGCCATCCGGCGTGGGCACCACCTTGAGATTGACGGTATCGGGAAAGCCCAGGAGCCTGCTCCGCTCCACGAAGCGCAGCGTGCCCTGAGCGGCGTCGGCGGCCACCTCCTGCACGCGAGGTTCACGCGACAGCGCCGTTTCCACGGCGGCGAACACCGTGGCCGGCGGCTTCGCGATAAGGGGTGCCGCAATGTCAGCCTTCGCAGCGCAGACGTCCGGCAGGCAGGCCAGCGCATCATTGGGCGAGTCGCGGCGGACCAGCGTGGCGAAGTCGACATCGCCGAGATCGGCCGCTCCGAACTGCGCCCAGATGCGCTCAGGCCCCACGATGAGAAAGGCGGCGATGGATAGGGCCGCCAGCAAGGCGGCAATGTTCAGGATCCTGCGCATGGCGGAAGATTTAGCCTTCCTCACCGCCCTCATGCCAGCGAAAGCTGGCATCCAGCTTCCGTTTCGGCAAGGTCAGGCTGGACAGCAGCTTTCGTTGGGGATGACACCAATAAAAACAATGCGTTACGCGCCAACCTCCCGCTGCCCTTGAAATCTTGGCCGAGTTGGGCCATCTTGTTGCTTCGCCCGGCAGGATACGGTTCGCTCCGTATGGCCGGGTGTCGTTTTTCCCAGACACGGATGGAACGCGCCTCCGGCCCGGCCGGGGGACGTGAAAAAACTGGACAAGACTGGACGAGACCGATGGACAAAGTGCCCATGACCGCCGAAGGCCACGCCGCCATGATGGATGAGGTGAAGCACCTCAAGTCGGTGGAGCGCCCGCGTATCATCAAGGCCATCGAGGAGGCCCGCTCCCACGGCGATCTTTCGGAGAATGCCGAATACCATGCCGCCAAGGAGCAGCAGGGCTGGACGGAGGCCCGCGTGGCGGAGCTTGAGGACAAGCTGTCGCGCGCGGAAATCATCGATATTTCAAAGCTGTCGGGCGATGTCGTCAAGTTCGGCGCCAAGGTCACGCTGATCGACGAGGAAACCGACGAGAAGACCTCCTACCAGATCGTCGGCGAGTTCGAGGCCGACGTGAAGAAGGGCAAGATCTCGGTCTCCTCCCCCATCGCACGCGCCATCATCGGCAAGAAGATGGGCGACTCGGTGGAGGTGAACACGCCGGGCGGCGGCAAGTCCTACGAGATCGCCAAGGTCGCCTGGCGGTAAGTCTCAGGACCCCGCCAGCGCCTTCTCCACCGCTGCCTTGATCTTGGGCCCCATGGGCTTGGTCTGGGAGGAGAACCAGTCGATGAAGCGGCCATCGGCGCCGATCAGGTATTTGTGGAAGTTCCACTTGGGCCGGCCCAGCATGCCGGCCTTCTCGCCCGCCCACTGGTAGAAGGGATGGGCCGACGCCCCCTTCACCACCGTCTTGTCGGCGAGCGGGAAGGTCACCCCGTAGTTCAGCTTGCAGAAGCTGGCGATTTCGGCCGCCGTTCCCGGTTCCTGGCCGCCGAAGTCGTTGGACGGCACGCCAAGCACCACGAGGCCCTTGTCGCCATAGGCCTTCCACAACGCCTCGAGTTCCTCATATTGCGGGGTGAAGCCGCATTCGGATGCCGTGTTCACCACCAGCACGGGCGAACCCTTGAACTGGGAGAGCGGCATCGGCTTGCCGTCGATGCCGGTCAGGGTGAAGTCATGCGCGGTGGTCTCGGCCATGGCGGGGGCGCTCGCAAGAAACAGGGTGAGGAGGACAATGAGAATTCGCATGCTCCTTTAACGCGCGCGTGGCCAGGGCGGATTATGGAAAAGAGGGCCATCGCGAGCCCAATCAGCGCAGGCTCACCCGCCCTCAGTTCCGCTTCAGCAGGTGGCGCGCCCCGAACAGAACAAGCCCCGCGACGAGGCCCCAGAAGGCCGAGCCAACGCCCGCGATCGAAAGTCCGCTCGCGGTGACGAGGAAGGTGACCAGCGCACTCTCGATGTCGCGCGGTTCTTTCATCATGGCCGTGACCCCGCCCATCAGCGGCGAGAACAGGGCAAGCCCGGCAATCGCGGTGATCAGGTCCTTCGGCAGTGCGCCCAGGACATGGACGAAGCTTGCCGCCATCAGGCCGATCAGGCCGTAGAACACCAGATAGGGCCAGGCGACGAGCCAGCGCTTCGCCGGATCGGGGTGGCAGTCGGGTCCGGTGACGATCGAGGCGGTGATCGCCGCCATGTTGACGGTATGGGCGCCGAAGGGCGCGATCAGGATGGAGGTCGCACCCGTCACCAGCAGTGCGGGCTGCACCGGGGGTTGGTAACCGCTCGCCCGCAGCACCGCGAAGCCCGGAAGGTTCTGCGATGCCATGGTGACGAGGAACAGCGGCACGCCGATCGACAGCACGGTCTGGGGGTCGAATGTGGGCGTCGTCCATTCGAGCGCGGTGATGCCGAAGCTGCAGCAATCGCCGGCGAAGCTGCCGCTGAAGCCGGTGCCCTTCATCAGCGCTTCCATCTCGCCACGCAGCCGCGCCAGTTCGCGCTGGCCGATGGCATGGATCTCAGCCGGGC
>JADCDC010000220.1 GCA_020252385.1 Aestuariivirga sp. | reverse complement strand
TGAACTTGTCATCGTTCGTTGGACAGCCTGCCTAGTAATCTAGGTCTTAAAGCCCGACAAGCGGGATACTCAATTCATATAGCCTAATGGCCGGCAGTTATCAAGGATCCCATTCCCAATCCGTACAATACGCCCTGCCGGACCCTGGCCAAATCTTCTCCCGAAATCTGGGGCGTCTCCCACCTTCTCCGACCGACCTTGAAACCGTTGAGCCGCGATCTGGACAGGTTCAGGAGCATGTCACATTTGGCCCAGCACGGCAGGGCGTCATCTTCGAGCGGGTTGTAGTTCTTTGATAGTCTGACGACAAACGGCTCGTTGTGGATCGGTGCGGTTAGGCTGACGGGAACGATGGCGACGATCTCGCTCCGATGTGGCAAGCGGGGAGACACAACGATTACAGGTCGCGGCTTCACCATTTCCGGAACGACAAAACCGCTGAAATCACACATCAGGATCTGTCCTGCCCGAGGGTAGAACTGAATGGGCATCATACCGTCATGTTCTTGTAGGGGACGCGCATTTCATCACTCTTCACAGCACGAGTTTCCACTAGGTCAACTATATCGTCAATGGCCTGGAAATGGCCAAACACGCAAGGCTGGGTGGGACGTCCCGCCCGCTCCACGCTGAGGCAGCCTGCCCCGCTTCCATTCTGCCCGCCATCGGCTAGAACACGGGTCCATGAGCAATGCTTACGAAGAAGAGGCCCGGCGTCGGCCGCGGGGGCGGAACCTGCGGCCGCTGCTCCGCCTCACCCCCTTCCTGCGGCGCTACAAGCTGCAGATGGTGATGGCGCTGGTCGCGCTGCTAGCCGCCGCAGGCGCCACGCTGGCCGTGCCCCTGGCGGTGAGGCGGATCATCGACAATGGCTTCACCACCGAGAACGCCGCCCTGGTCGATCAATATTTCATGGCGATGATGGCCGTCGTGGTGGTGCTGGCGCTGGGCTCGGCACTGCGCTTCTACTTCGTGATGTGGATCGGCGAACGGGTGGTGGCGGACGTGCGCGACGCCGTGTTCAGCCATCTCCTGAAGCTCAGCCCCGGCTTCTTCGAGGCGCAGCGCACCGGCGAGGTGGTCTCACGCCTCACCGCCGACACGACGCAGATCAAGGCCGCCTTCTCCTCCACCGCCTCGATCGCTCTCCGCAACGCGGTGATGCTGATCGGCACCATCGTGATGATGGTGGCGACCAGCCCGAAGCTCGCCGGGCTCTCGCTCCTGGCGCTGCCGCTCGTCGTGCTGCCGCTCGTCGTCTATGGCCGCAGGGTGAGGAACCTGTCGCGCAACGCGCAGGACACGCTCGCCTCCTCCGCCGCCTTCGCGCAGGAGCGGCTGCAGGCGGTCTCGACCGTGCAGTCCAACCTGCAGGAGGACACCTCCCGCAGGGCCTTCGGCGATGCCACGGAGCAGGCCTTCGCCGCGGCGGCAAAGCGCACCTTCGCGCGCGCCGTGCTGACCGCCCTCATCATCGGCGTGGCGGCGGGTGCCGTCGTTTCGCTCTTGTGGTACGGCGCGAACGAGGTGATCTCGGGCGACATGACGGCGGGCACGCTCAGCCAGTTCCTGATCTATGCCATCCTGGCGGCGAGTTCTCTGGGCCAGCTCTCCGAAGTGTGGGGCGAGGTGCAACTGGCAGCCGGTGCCGCCGAGCGCATTTCCGAACTCCTCGACGAGACGCCGCAGATCGCGGCACCGCCCGTGCCGCAGTCCCTGCCCCGGCCGCCAAAGGGCGAACTCGCACTCGACCGGGTGAGCTTCTCCTATCCCACGCGGCCTGAGACCCTGGCGCTCGACACTGTCTCCTTCACGGTGAGGACTGGCGAGCGCGTGGCGATCGTCGGGCCGTCGGGCTCCGGCAAGACCACGATCTTCACCCTCGCCCAGCGCTTCTTCGACCCGCAGCAGGGCCGCGTGCTGGTGGACGGGATCGACATCAGGAACGCCGACCCACGCGAGGTGCGCGAGAGGATCGCCGTCGTTCCGCAGGAGACCGTGGTGTTCTCCGGCAGCGTCCTCGACAACATCCGCTTCGGCAAGCCCGAGGCCTCGCAGCAGGACGTGCTCGCCGCGGCGCACGCCGCGCGCGTCGACGAATTCGCCGAGCGGCTTCCCAAGGGATATGACACGGAAGTGGGCGAGCGCGGCGTAACGCTGTCGGGCGGCCAGCGCCAACGCATCGCCATTGCGAGAGCCATCCTTCGCGACGCCCCGATCCTGCTCCTTGACGAGGCGACGAGTGCGCTCGATTCCGAAAGCGAGCATTTCATCCAGCAGGCGATCGAGAAGCTCACCGCCAACCGCACGACGCTGGTCATCGCCCACCGCCTCGCCACGGTGCGGAACGCCGACCGCATCCTCGTTCTCGATGGCGGACAGCTTCTGGCGGAAGGCAAGCACGCCGAGCTCGTCACCACGAGCCCGCTCTATGCCAGGCTCTCGAAGCTGCAGTTCTCGGTGGCGGCGGAGTAGGAAGGCACTGCCCATCCCGTCATTCCAGCGAAAGCTGGAATCCAGCTACTGCCGCCGCAAGCTGGACCCCAGCTTTCGCTGGGGTGACGGATGAAACAGAGCCTCTACCTCTCGGTCAGCTTCAGCTCGATCCGGCGGTTGCGCGACTTCGCCTCCTCCGTCGAGCCCGGGTCGATCGGCTGGAATTCGCCGAAGCCCGCGGCGACCAGATGCTGCGGCGAGACGCCCTGGGCGATGAGGAAGTTGACGACGGCGATGGCGCGCGCCGCCGAGAGATCCCAGTTGGACCGGAACTGCGGCGACTGGATGGGATCGATGTCGGTATGGCCATCGACCCTGAGCACCCAGGCGATGTCGGGCGGGATCTCGCGCTCGAGCTGCTTCACCGCATCGGCCAGCTTCTGAATCTCGGCCTCGCCTTCCGCATTGAGCTCGGCGCGGCCCTTCTCGAACAGCACCTCCGCCTGGAACACGAAGCGGTCGCCCACGACGAGAATGTCGGAGCGCTGCGACAGGATCTGGCGCAGCCTGCCGAAGAACTCTGAGCGATAGCGCGTCAATTCCTGGACGCGCTGGGCCAGCGCCGAATTGAGCCTGCGGCCCAGATCGGCGATCTGCGCCTCGGAGGCGCGGTTCTTGGCCTCGGCATCGCTCAGGATGGCGTTCAGCGTCTGCAGCTGGCGGCGCATGGCGGCGATCTGCTGATTGAGGAGTTCGACGCGGGCCAGCGCCTCGGATGAAATCTGCTTCTCCTTGTCGAGCGTCGTCTGCAGCCCGCTGATGGTGAGCGTGGCGCTGTCGCCGCGCTCGCCCGCACTTTCGAGCAGTGCCGAGAGATCGGCGTTCTTGTTGCGCTCGGTGGCGAAATCGTCCTGCAGCGCCACGAGCGTCGCCTCGACATCCTCCTTCGCCGCCTTCTCGAGCGCGAGGAGCTGGGTCAGTTCGGCGATCTGCGCGCGCAGTTGCCCGAGCGCCGAATCCTGTCCCGAGATCTCGCGCGCCAGCAGGAACTGCGCCACCATGAACACCGAGAGCAGGAAGGTGATGACCAGCAAGAGCTGCGCCAGCGCATCAACGAAGCCCGGCCAGTAGGCATCCTCGGAGCCGCGTCCGCGCCGCCGCGAGAGACCTGCCATTTAGGGACGCTCGTCGTCGGCACGCGCGCGCGCCGCGCCGCGCGCCAGGGGGCCCGTGGCGCGGATCAACAGGCGCTGGATCTCGTTCTGCTGGGTCTGCTGGCCCTGCGCCCACTGGCGCACCAGCTTCTGCTCCTCGCGCATCTGCGCCACGAGATTGGCCACCGCATCGGCGAGCTGCTCGATGGGCTCGGTGTTGCCGTTGAGAGGCGAATTGCCCGCCCCGCCGCCGGCCGCGGGCTTCGGGTTCTCGAGCGTGAAGGTGAGCCGCTCCACCGCGCGCTGCAGCTGCTGGAGTTCCGAGCGGAGAAGCTGCGGCGCGATGCCGGACACGGGGGCGGCCACCGCCTGCGTCTCGCCCGCGGCGATGTCGGTGATCGAGGACAGCCAGTCCTCGAGATCGATGTAGAAGCGGTTCTGCGCCTGCGCCGCCTTGAGGTCGAGGAAGCCGAGGATCAATGAACCCGCCAGGCCGAAGAGCGAGGACGAGAAGGACAGGCCCATGCCGTCGAGCGGCGCCTTCAGTCCGTTCTTCAACTGGTCGAACAGGGTCGCCGACTGGGCCGCCGTCACGTCGAGACCATCGATGGCGCCGCCGATCGAGCGCACCGTCTCAAGCAGGCCCCAGAATGTGCCAAGGAGGCCGAGGAAGATCAGGAGGCCCACGAGATAGCGCGACAGGTCACGCGATTCATCGAGGCGCGAGGCCAGCGAGTCGAGCAGCGAGCGCATGGAGACGGGCGAGAGCACCGTGTCCTGTCGGTTCTTCAGCAGCATCGCCATGGGGGCGAGCAGTTCCGGCGGCTTGGCGGCATCTTCCTTGCCGCCCTCGCGGAAGCGGTTCACCCAGTTCACCTCGCGGAACAGGCGCACCACCATGCGGAAGGAATGGAACATGCCGAACAGCAGCGTGGCGATGATCACGCCGTTCAGAACCGGGTTCGCCACGAAGGCGGCATAGAGGCCGGGCAGGATGACCACAACCAGAATGGCCACCAGCAGGGTGAACACCAGCATATGCACGAGATAGACCCGTGGCGGTTCGAGGGGTTGTGATGCCGCCGGTTCAGCCATGTGATTTCCGATTGACCGTCCTTGCTTGTGGAAACAAATCTAGACGATTGCGAGGCCGAAGGGGAGTGCCCTTCTCGGGCTCCTTCCCTCGCTCTCCGCCGGCTGGCAAGCGCAATACACGTCTGGCGTGCATCGCCCTGACAGATCAGGCCATGCCCTTGTTGATCTCCTCGGTCATCTTCTTGGCATCGCCGAACAGCATCATGGTGTTGTCGCGCCAGAACAGCGGATTGTCGACGCCGGCATAGCCAGACGACATGCCGCGCTTGATGAACATCACCGTCTTGGCCTTCCACACCTCCAGCACCGGCATGCCGTAGATCGGTGACTGCGGATCGTCCTTGGCGGAAGGGTTGGTCACGTCATTGGCGCCGATGACAAAGGCGACGTCCGCCTGGCCGAAGTCGGAGTTGATGTCCTCCAGTTCGAACACCTCGTCATAGGGCACGTTGGCTTCCGCCAGCAGCACGTTCATGTGGCCCGGCATGCGGCCCGCCACCGGGTGGATGGCGTATTTGACGGTGACACCTTCCTTCTTGAGGTGGTCCGCCATCTCGCGGAGCGCATGCTGGGCCTGGGCCACCGCCATGCCGTAGCCCGGCACGATGATGACGGAGGCGGCATTCTTCATGATGAAGGCCGCATCATCCGCCGAGCCCTGCTTCACGGGCTTCGCCTCGCCCTTGGCCGCCGGCCCTGCGCTCTCGCCGCCGAAGCCGCCGAGGATGACCGAGATGAAGGAGCGGTTCATGCCCTTGCACATGATGTAGGACAGGATCGCACCCGACGAGCCCACCAGCGCGCCGGTGATGATGAGGGCGGTGTTGTGCAGCGTGAAGCCAATGCCCGCCGCCGCCCAGCC
>JADCDC010000022.1 GCA_020252385.1 Aestuariivirga sp. | reverse complement strand
GTGTCGACGGGCTCATGCCGCACATGGCTGTTGAAGTCGCAATAGGGGCACTTGGCCTTGCAGAAGGGCCAGTGGACATAGATGCCGAAGGGTTCAGAAGAGGTCACGGACCAGCTTCTCCAGTGCGCGCGCCCGGTGCGAGATGCGGTTCTTCTCGTCGGCTGAAAGCTCCGCGAAGGTGCGCGTGCCGCCATCCGGCACGAACATCGGGTCATAGCCGTGGCCCAGCGCCCCGCGCGGTGGCCAGGCGAGCGTGCCCGCGGCGCGGCCCTCATAGATGCGCTCCTCGCCATCCGGCCAGACGACACAGAGCGTGCAGGCAAAATAGGCGCGGCGCTTGTCGGGCGTGGTGGCGCCACGGGCCTGGAGCTTCTCCTCCACGAGGCGCATCGCCCTGTTCCAGTCGCGGTCGGGCCCGGCCCAATCGGCGGTATGGACGCCGGGCTCACCGCCGAGCGCCTCCACACACAGCCCGGAATCATCCGAAACCGCGATGAGACCGCTCGCCCGCATGGCGGAGAGCGCCTTGATGCGAGCATTGCCGGCGAAGCTGTTCTCGGTTTCGGCCGGTTCGGGAAGGCCGAGCGCCCCGGCACTTACCGTCTCCACGCCATAGGGCTTCAGAAGCTGGGCGAACTCCTCGAGCTTGCCCTTGTTGTGGGTGGCGATAACGATCTTCTCATTGGCGAGCGTGCGCATCGGCCTGAAGCCCCACAGTGTTCCGTCCGAGAACTCGACCGAATTGCCGGCGGGATCGCGGACATAGAGCGAGCGTCCGCCGCGCGGCCAGTCGAGCACCCGTTCGACCGCGATGCCGTTCTTCTCAAGATGCGCCTGCCAGGCGGCCAGGTCATCCGCGCCGCAGCGGAAGCACACGTGGCCGGCACCGGTGGCACCATGGGGCGGCGGCCCGTCCTCCACCTTCTGGATGGCGGAGAGATCCGGGTTGAAGACCAACAGCATCTGTTCGGTCATCTGGAAGAACACGTATTTGCCCGGCAGCTCGCTGTGGACCTCAAGCCCCAGCACCTCGCCATAGAAGCGGCGCGCCGCATCGAGGTCGCGGGCGTAGAGGACGGTCTCGAGAACCCGGCTTGCGCGCATCAGGCAATCGCCGCCTTCTGCTGCGCCACCAGCTCGCCGATGCCCTTGCGGGCAAGCGCCAGGAGTTCGGCCAGCGTCTCCTCGGAGAAGGGCTCGCCCTCGGCCGTACCTTGGATCTCGACGATGCCGCCCGAACCCGTCATGACGAAATTGGCATCCGTTCCGGCGGAGGAATCCTCCGGATAGTCGAGGTCGAGCACGGGTGTGCCGCCATGGATGCCGCAGGAGATGGCGGCGACATGGTCCTTGAGCGGCCATGTCTTGAACATGGCGCGCTGTTCCATCCACTTGAGGCAGTCGAAGAGTGCGACCCAGGAGCCGGTGATCGCCGCCGTGCGGGTTCCGCCATCGGCCTGGATCACGTCGCAGTCGAGCGTGATCTGGCGCTCGCCCAGCGCCACGAGGTCGACCACCGCCCTGAGGCTGCGGCCAACGAGGCGCTGGATTTCCTGGGTGCGGCCGGACTGCTTGCCCGACGCCGCCTCGCGCCTGGTGCGCTCATGGGTGGCGCGCGGCAGCATGCCGTATTCGGCCGTCACCCAGCCCTTGCCCCCGCCCTTGAGCCAGGGCGGCACCTTTTCCTCGAGCGAGGCGGTGCACAGCACATGCGTGTCGCCGAAGCGCACGAGGCAGGAGCCTTCCGCATGCCGGGTAAAGCCGCGCATAAAGCTCACGGGGCGCAATTCGTCGGGTTTCCGTCCGGATGGACGCATGGCGATCACTTCCTTGTTTGCGAAGGCCGGACTTCTACCCCCTCGATTGACCCGCGCCAACTTGATTTCTACATTGGGCCCATGAGCATGATCCCGCCCAAACCCTTCTCCGAGGAGCGGCTTCCCGGACTTGCCGGACTCGACCAGCGCTCGCGCGACATCTTCCGCCGACTCGTGGACACCTATCTGGAAACCGGCGAACCTGTCGGCTCCCGCACCATTTCGCGCATCCTGCCGCAGAACCTGTCGCCCGCCTCGGTCAGGAACGTGATGATGGACCTCGAGGATGCGGGGCTGATCTTCTCGCCCCACGCCAGCGCGGGCCGGGTGCCGACCGAGCAGGGCCTGCGCTTCTTCGTCGATGCGGTGATGGAGGTGGGCTCCGTCTCCTCCGACGAGCGCGCCCGCATCGATGCCCAGATCGCCGCATCGAACCGCCAGCGGCGGATCGAGGACGTGCTGGGCGAGGCGACGGGGCTGCTGTCGGGCCTGTCGCACTGTGCGGGCGTCATCGTGGCGCCCAAGATCAACGCCCGGCTGAAGCACATCGAGTTCGTCAACCTCGGGCCGGGCCGCGCCCTGGTGATCCTGGTGGGCGAGGACGGCAGCGTGGAGAACCGCGTGATCGAGGTGCCGCGGGGGCTTCCGCCCTCGACCTTCGCCCAGGCCTCCAACTATCTCTCGACCAGGTTCCAGGGCCGCACCATCGACGAGGTCCAGCGCTTCGTCCGGGAGGAGATGCAGAGCCTCAGGCAGGAACTGGACGAGATCTCGGCCCGCATCGTGGAGGCCGGGATCGGCCAATGGTCGGGTGAATCGGAGGCCGACGACAAGACCCTGATCGTGCGCGGCCAGGCCAACCTCATCGAGAATTCGACCGCCGCGGAGGACCTGGAGCGCATCCGCAAGCTGTTCGAGGACATCGAGAACAAGAAGGAGCTCGTCCAGCTTCTGGGCGCTGCCGAACAGGGCGAGGGGGTGCGCATCTTCATCGGCTCGGAAAACCGGCTTTTCTCGCTCTCGGGCTCCTCCATCATCGTCGCCCCCTACCGAAATGCGGAGGAAAAGATCGTCGGCGTCATGGGCATCATCGGCCCGACGCGGATGAATTATGCCCGGATCATTCCGATGGTTGACTACACGGCCAAGGCGATCGGGCGGCTCCTCACTTGATTTTTGGGGCGGGGCAGCCGATATGGCAGCCATCCCTGAGAGCGAAGGACTGGACGCCCGTGAGCATGGCTGACGACACGAAATCCCCTGAGCAGACCGCCGCAGCGGAAAAGCCCGCCCCCGAAACCGAGACCGAGGCCGGGGCCCAGCCGGAGGAGGCGCCGGAGATCGACGCCCGCGACCTCGAGATCGTGAAGCTGAAGGAAGAGGCAGGCGCCCTCAAGGAGCGGCTGCTGCGCACCGCCGCGGACATGGACAACCTGAGGAAGCGCGCCGAGCGCGAGAAGGCGGAGGCAACGCTCTATGCCGCCACCAATTTCGCCCGCGATCTCCTGAGTGTCGCCGACAACATGAGCCGCGCTTTGGCGGCCCTTCCGGCCGAGGCCCGCGAGAAGGCCGACGAGGCGACGAAGAACCTGCTGGCCGGCGTGGAACTGACCGAGCGCGAGCTCCTCAAGGTGTTCGAGCGCTACAACATCCGCAAGGTTGAGACGGTCGGCGCCAAGTTCGACCCCAACTTCCATCAGGCGCTGTTCGAGATTCCGACCAAGGACCACCCGCCCGGCACGGTGGTGCAGGAGATGCAGTCGGGCTTCGCCATCGGCGACCGCTGCCTGAGGCCCGCCATGGTGGGCGTGGCGAAGGCAGAAGGATAGGACGGTCAGCCGACCTCAGAGAAGGCCCGCCAGCTCGCTCAGGTCCTTGATGAGGGCCGCGGGCTTGCCCGGAATGCGATCGTCCCTGAGGACGAAGCGGTCCACACGCACCGACTGGAAGCCGAACTGGGCGGCACCCTGCGCGTCCCAGGTATTGGCGGAGACGAAGCACACCGCCGGCGCGTCATGGATCTGCAATTTCTGCAGCGCATGGCGGTAGACGCGGCGCGAGGGCTTGTAGATGCCGACGTCCTCGACCGACAGCACGAAATTGAAGAACCTCTCGAGCCCGGCATGGCGCACGGCGGATTCGAGCATCGAGGGGCTGCCGTTGGACAGGATGGCGGTGAGCCGCCCGTTGGCCTTCACCGCCTCGAGTGCCGCCGCCACCTCGGGGTAGGCCTCGAGCTTCAGGTAGAGCGCCATGATCTCGTCCTTGAGGCCCGGCTCCTCCACCTCATGCTGCGCCAGCGCGTAGTCGAGCGCATCGCCGGTCACATGCCAGAAATCCGCGTGCACCCCCATCAGACTGCGGAGCCAGGTGTATTCGAGCTGCTTCTGCCGCCACAGCCTTGAGATCTCCTCCGCCCTGGGGCCGATCTCGGCGGCAAGCTTGCGCATCGGCCCATGGACGTCGAACAGCGTGCCGTAGGCGTCGAACACCACCGCCCTAATCCCCTGCAGCCTGGCCATGCCGCTTCCTCTCCCTTGGGCCCCGCCCTATGATGGCGTGAAAGTGCGAGGGTTACAAATGGCTCATGATGGTCATCACCATGACGAGGACGGGCACGGCGCGGCACTCTCCCCCATCGCGCTCCGCGTCAAGGCACTGGAATCGCTCCTGGTCGAGAAGGGCTATGTCGATCCCGCGGCACTCGACGTGCTGATCGAAACCTATGAGACGAAGATCGGCCCGCGCAATGGGGCCCGCGTCGTGGCGAGGGCGTGGGTGGACCCCGGGTTCGCGGCCTGGCTCCGCCAGGATGCGACCGCCGCCATCGCCTCGCTGGGCTACCGGGGCCGCCAGGGCGAGCACATGGTGGCGCTGTTCAACTCGGCCCAGACCCACAACATGGTCGTGTGCACGCTGTGCTCCTGTTACCCCTGGCCGGTGCTGGGATTGCCGCCCGTCTGGTACAAGTCGATGTCCTACCGCTCGCGCGCGGTGATCGCGCCGCGCGAGGTGCTGAAG
>JADCDC010000219.1 GCA_020252385.1 Aestuariivirga sp. | reverse complement strand
TGATGACGAAGTCCGGAAGGCCGATCGTGTCGCCCGCCGCGGCACAGGCCTCCCGCCGCACCAGCGCCGAGTGGCTGGCGGTGAGATCGCCCTCGCCATGGCCCGGATGGGCGCGGTACAGATGTTCGGCGATGACGAGGCCCAGCACCCTGTCGCCGAGGAATTCGAGGCGCTGGTAATCGCCCCGGTGCTTCTCGGTCGAGCCATGGGTGAGCGCCTCGACCAGCAGGTCCTGGTCCTCAAATCGGTAGCCGATCTTCGCGGTGACGTCTTCGAAGCGCGGCGGGGACAGCCTGTTCAAGGGTCAGATCAGGTTGAAGAAGCGGTTCCAGCGGATGGCGAAGGGCCAGCCCCACACCTCGAGCAGGCTGGCGTCCGGCGACACCGAGAAGAAGATGATGTCGGCGCGGCCGACGAAATTCTCGATCGGCACGTTGCCCACCCGCGGATAGCGCGAATCCTGGGAATTGTCGCGGTTGTCGCCCATCATGAAGTAGTGCCCCGGCGGCACCACATATTCCTCGGTGTCGTCGGCATCGCCCATCGCGTCGGTATCGAGCACGCGGTAGCTGACGCCGTTCGGAAGCGTTTCCACATACTGCGGCACGGGCGTTCCGAGGCCGGGCTCGGAGGGATCGGTGTAATCCTCGACCCGCTCCTTCTTCACCGCCTCGCCGTTGATGAAGAGCACGCCGTCGCGCATCTGGATGCGGTCACCCGGCAGGCCGATCACCCGCTTGATGTAGTCGATCCTGGTATCGGAGGGCAGCTTGAACACCGCGACGTCGCCGCGCTTCGGGTCCTCCGCCAGGACGACGCGTCCGGGGAAGTCGATCGGGCAGCAGTCGATGATCTCCTTGCCGAACATGCCGAGCGAGAAGTCGAAGGAATAGCGGCCATAGCCATAGGACAGCTTGGAGACGAACAGATAGTCGCCCACCTTCAGCGTCGGGTACATCGAGGCCGAAGGGATGTTGAAGGGCTGGTAGAAGAAGGTCCTGACCACGAAGGCGATCAGCAGCGCCTGGATGATGACCTTGACCGTCTCCCAGAGCCCGTCCTCAGACTTGCGCCGCGTGTCCTGTGCCGCTGCCATCATGTGGTCTTTCTTGTGCGTTTTCGCCAAGTTTCTGCATCCTGCGCGATTACTTGGGCCTCATGCCCGGCGTATAGACCCTGCGTGTCATGGATGCAACGCGACCGCCGTCAAGCCGGTTCACTGTTGCCAATTGAGCACACATTGGTCCGGTCCGGGCGGAATGCCAGTCCTTCCCTCAGGCGGGGACGGCCTCGATCATCACGAAGGCGTGAGCATAGGGGAAATCGTCGGTGATCGTCAGGTGGATGCGCACCGCGTGGCCGGGGGGGACGATCTTGTCCAGTTGCGCCCTCGCCCCGCCGGTCAACACCATGGTGGGCTTGCCGGAAGGCTCATTGACCACCCCCATGTCCTTCCAGAACACCCCCGCCCGGAAGCCGGTGCCGAGCGCCTTGGAGCAGGCCTCCTTCGCGGCGAAGCGCTTGGCGTAGGAGGCGGCGCGCTGGGCGCGTCGCTCCGACTTCCGGACCTCGGTTTCGGTGAACAGGCGCTTGATGAAGCGCTGGCCGTGCTTTTCCAGCGTCTTCTCGATGCGGCGGATGTCAATCACGTCATTGCCGATGCCGATGATCACTTGAACCCCCGGCTGCCGGGCTTGACGGCGGGAATGGCGGCGAGTTCCGGCGGCAGGCCGTCCGCCGGGTAGGTGGGAATGTCGAGCCTGGTCAGCGCGGCGAGTGGCACGCCGATGTCCGCCTTGCCGCCGGACCGGTCGATGAGGCAGGCCGCACCGACGGTGACGCCCCCCTCCTCGGCGATTCCGGCGATGCATTCGCGCGAGGAGAGACCCGTGGTGACGATGTCCTCGACCATCACGACGCGGGCACCCCGGGGGATGTCGAAACCGCGCCGCAATGCCAGCTTGCCGTCCACCCGCTCGAAGAAGATCGCCGGCACGCCGAGCTGGCGGCCCATCTCATAGCCCACCACGACGCCGCCCATGGCGGGCGAGGCCACGAGGTCGATCTGCCCCGGTGCCAGCGCCCTCACCTGCTCCGCCAGCGCGGCGCAAAGCCTTGCGGCGCGCTTCGGGTCCATCAGCACGCGGGCGCATTGCAGGTAGCGGCTGGAATGGAGCCCCGAGGAGAGGATGAAATGCCCCTCCAGCAGGGCGCCCGCGGCGCGGAACTCGTCCAGAACCTCGTCTCGTGTCATTCGGATTATCCCGTTGTGCGGCTGACGTCGCTGACGGCGGTCTTGCCGCGCAAGGACGCCATGATCTCGTTCAGGTGCTTCAGGTCATGCACCTCGAGCGTGATGTCGAGGTCGAAGAAGTCGCGCGCGCCCTCGCGCGCCACCATCTGCAGCGCATCGATGTTGCCCGAGAGGTCGCTGATCGCCTGGGTGACCTGGGCGAGCGAGCCCACCTCGTTGAGGATCGAGACCTTGATGCGGGCCGGGAAGCGCTGCTCCTCCGCACCCGTGTCCCAGGCGAGGTCGACCCAGCGTTCGGGCTGGTTGTCGAACTGCTCCAGCGCCTTGGCGAAGATCGGATAGATGGTGATGCCCTCGCCCGGCATGAGGATGCCGACGATGCGCTCGCCGGGGACCGCCCCCGTCTCGGGCGCGATCTTCAGCGCCACGGTGCGCGACACGCCGCGCACCGGAACCGAAAGCTCCTCCGCATCCGCCTTGCGCGCCGGCGCCTTGCGGCGGAGTTCCTTCAGCTTGGTGTCGTCGATGGTCAGGCCCATGGCCTTCATGACGTCGATCGCCGAGAGCTCGCCGCGGCCGACGGCGGCCAGCGCATCGTCGATGTTCTTGTGGCCGAGCCGCGGCATGGCGGCGGCCACCTCCTTCTCGGCATAGGACTTGCCGAGCTTGGCCAGCATCTTCTCCACGATCTCGCGGCCAAGACCTGCGAACTGCTTTCTGGCCGCCGCCCTGGTGGCGCGGCGGATGGCGGCGCGCGCCTTGCCGGTGACGGCGAGGCCCTCCCAGGCGGCGGGCGGGGTCTGCGCATCCGAGCGGATGATCTCCACCTCGTCGCCGTTCTGGAGTTCCGTGACGAGCGGCGCGTGGCTGCCGTTGACCTTGGCGCCCACACAGCTGTCGCCCACCGAGGTGTGCACCGCATAGGCGAAGTCGATGGGTGTGGCCCCCTTGGGAAGTGCGATGAGCTTGCCCTTGGGCGTGAAGCAGAACACCTGGTCATGGAACAGCTCGAGCTTGGTGTGCTCCAGGAACTCGCGCGGGGACTCGCCCTCCTGCAGCATCTCGACCAGGTGGCGGAGCCAGCGGTAGGCGTTGGATTCCGCGGCGGGCGACTTGAAACCGTCGAGCGCCTCCTTGGCGTCGGGCGCGTCCTTGTAGATCGCGTGCGCGGCCACACCGCGCTCGGCGATCTCGTGCATCAGCCGCGTCCTGATCTGCATCTCGACGCGCATGTGATGGGGGCCGATGACGGTGGTGTGGATCGAGCGGTAGTCATTCTGCTTCGGCGTCGAGATGTAGTCCTTGAAGCGGCCGGGCACCGCGCGGTAGGTGCGGTGGACGATGCCCAGCGCCCGGTAGCACTGGTCGACCGTGCCGACGATCACCCGGAAGCCGAAGATGTCGGACAGCTGGCCCAAGGACAGGAGCTTGCGCTCCATCTTGCGGAAGATCGAATAGGGCCGCTTCTCCCGCCCGTGCACCTCCGCCTTGATGCCGTTCTCGGCGAGCTTCTGGGTCAGTTCCTGCTCGATCGACTTCAGGATGCCGCCCGACTCGGCGTGGAGCTTTTCGAGCCGTGCGAGGATGATCTTGTTGGCATCGGGGTTCAGCACCTTGAAGGCGATGTCCTCGAGCTCGTCCCGGACCGCCTGCATGCCCATGCGGCCGGCGAGCGGCGCATAGATGTCCATCGTCTCCTGGGCGATGCGCACGCGCTTCTCGGGCTTCACATACTCAAGGGTGCGCATGTTGTGCAGCCGGTCGGCGAGCTTGACGAGCAGCACGCGCACGTCACGCGACATGGCGAGGAGCAGCTTCCGCAGGTTTTCAGCCTGGGCCGCCTCCTTGGTGACGAGGTCGAGCTTGGCGATCTTGGTCAGGCCATCGACGAGGGCCGCGATGTCCGGGCCGAACTTCTCCTCGATCTCCTGGTGAGTGGCGGCGGTGTCCTCGACCGTGTCATGCAGCAGGGCGGCGGCGATGGTGGCCGAGTCGAGCTTCATCTCGGTCAGGATGGCGGCGACCTCGAGCGGATGGTTGAAATAGGCCTCCCCCGAGGCCCGCCGCTGGTTGCCATGCGCCTTCATGGCATAGACATAGGCGCGGTTGAGGAGGTCCTCGTCCGCGTCCGGGTCATATTTCGTGACCCGCTCGACAAGCTCGTACTGACGCATCATTTGGCGATGATCTTAGCGCGGAAAAATCAAATGGCGAGTATCACTTGGCGAATTCGGGCGCGGCGGGTCGGTGCCGCCAAATGAAAAGAGGCCGGACTTTCGGTCCGGCCTCGGAAGATCGATCAGAAAGAGCTCAGTAGCCGTTCCGCTGGCTGCCGGGGCTTTCGGCGGGGGGCATGCCCTCGAGGCCGCGGAGCAGGTCCTCTTCGGTCATGCGCTCCATCTCGGGCTGGTCTTCCTCGCCCTGGGCGTCGTTGACGATGGTCATGTCGCCCGACTGCTGGATGAGCGGCACTTCCGTGGCCTCCGGCTCGTCCACTTCCACATGCTTCTGCATGGAGTGGATGTATTCCTCGCGCAGGTCCTCGGGCACGATCGATTCGTCGGCGATCTCGCGCAGCGCAACCACGGGGTTCTTGTCATTGTCGCGCTCCACCGTGATGGGCGCTCCCTGGGAGATGGTGCGGGCGCGGTGGGCGGCCAGCAGCACCAGCTCAAAGCGGTTGGGAAGCTTGTCGATGCAGTCTTCAACTGTGACGCGCGCCATGGGGCTCGTGCACTCCTGTGGGATTGACGGGATTTGACGCGCTCTTAGGCGGATTTCATGGCCAAATCAAGCCCGGGCCTGACTTCGCGGGAGGCGGGCCAGAGCCGGCCGGCGCATGGCAAAGGCCGCGCCCCCTTCGGAAGCGCGGCCTGGCTGGGCCGGACAGGTCGTGCGCCCGGCCCAGTCTCCCG
>JADCDC010000218.1 GCA_020252385.1 Aestuariivirga sp. | reverse complement strand
TCGTCATGCCACGGCTTGACCGTGGCATCCTCTTCCGCTGCCAGGAAGAAGATTGCCCGCTCGGAAGCGGGCAATGACGAGGTGGAGAGTGCGCGGCCTCACACGCCGATCGGCATGTGCTCCGGCGAGCGGGTGACGGCGCGAGGTGCCGTCAGCTCCTTCCAGGTGGACAGCGCCTTGTTCACCGCCGGGAAGGGCTTCCGCGGGATGAACTTGCCGCGGCCGGGGCGGGCGTTGTCGTTCTTGCCATAGGTCCAGACCACCTCGCCGCGCGAGATGGTGTGGCGCGCCTGGCCGTTCACCTTGAACCCCTCGAACACGTTGTAGTCGATGATCGACTTCTGTGTTGCCGCCGAGATGGTCTTGGAGATGCCGGGATCCCACACCACGATGTCGGCGTCGGAGCCCACGAGAAGTGCTCCCTTCTGCGGATAGATGTTGAGGATCTGCGCGATGTTGGTGGAGGTGACGGCCACGAATTCGTTGGGTGTCAGGCGGCCCGTCTCCACCCCCTTGGTCCACAGCACCGACAGACGGTCCTCAAGCCCGCCCGTGCCGTTGGGGATCTTGGGGAAGTTGTTGACGCCCATGCGCTTCTGCTTCGTCGTGAAGGCGCAGTGATCGGTCGCCACCACCTGCAGCGAGCCTGCCGCAAGTCCGGCCCACAGCGAATCCTGGTGGCTCTTGTCGCGGAACGGGGGCGACATCACGCGCTGGGCGGCATAGTCCCAGCTCTTGTTGAAGTACTCGCCCTCGTCCAGCGTCAGGTGTTGGATCAGCGGCTCGCCATAGACGCGCATGCCCTTCTGCCGGGCCCGGCGGATCGCCTCATGCGCCTGCTCGCTCGAGGTGTGCACGATGTAGACCGGAACACCCGCCGCGTCCGCGATCATGATGGCGCGGTTGGTGGCCTCGCCCTCGACTTCCGGAGGGCGGGAATAGGCGTGCGCCTCGGGGCCGGTGTTGCCCTCGCTCATGTACTTCTGCTGGAGAGCCGCGATGATGTCGCCGTTCTCGCAGTGAACGAGCGGCAGGGCGCCCAGCGCCGCGCAGCGCTGGAAGGAGGCGAACATCTCGTCGTCGTTCACCATCAGCGCGCCCTTGTAGGCCATGAAGTGCTTGAAGGTGTTGATGCCGCGGTTCACCACCTCGGCCATCTCGTTGAAGTGCCTCTCCGACCAGCCGTCGACGCACATGTGATAGGAATAGTCGCTGGACGCCTGGCGCGTGGCCCTGCCCTCCCAGTCCTTCAGCGCGGCCAGCATGCCGTCCTTGCCGGGGATCACGAAGTCGACGACCGTGGTCGTGCCGCCGGAGAGTGCTGCGAAGGTGCCGCTTTCCCAGGTTTCGGCGGCCGTCGTTCCCATGAAGGGCATTTCGAGATGGGTATGGGGGTCGATGCCGCCCGGCATGATGTAGGCACCCTCGGCATCGATGACGGTGTCGCCCTTGAGATTGGGCCCGATGGCCGCGATCTGCTCGCCCTCGATGAGGACGTCGGCAACATAGGTGCGGTCGGCAGCGACGATCGTGCCTCCCTTGATGACCTTCGACATGTGGTTTCTCCCTGTGAAAGACTTTGGAATTGGTGTTCAGGATTCCGGCGGAGGTATGGCGCCCTTGCGCTCCACGATGAGGCGGTAGGCCTCAGGTTCGCGGTGCTTGGCGAAATTGAAGATGGTCTCCCGGTAACGCGTGCCGAGATCGAGATCGCAGCGCGCGGTGATGACCTCGTCCTCGAGCGAGACGGCCTGCGCCACGATCTCACCCGATGGCGCCACGATGACGCTCTGGCCGACCATCCTCGATCCCTCCTCCGTTCCGCACTTGGCGGTGCCTATGACCCAGGTGCCATTCTGATACGCACCGGCCTGCATGGAAAGATGATTGTGGAAACTCGTCAAGCCGTCGATGTCGGGGTGACCCGTGTGGTCGAAGGGCGTGTTGTAGCCGAGCATGACCATTTCCACGCCCTGCAGGCCCATGACACGGTAGGTCTCGGGCCAGCGCCGGTCGTTGCAGATGCACATGCCCATGACGCCGCCGAAGCCCCGCCAGACGCCGAAACCCAGGTTGCCGGGCTCGAAATAGCGCTTTTCCAGGTGCTGGTGCGTGCGGTTGGGCTGGGGCTCCGCATGGCCCGGAAGGTGCACCTTGCGGTACTTGCCGATGATGGCGCCGTCGCGGCCCACCAGGATCGAGGTGTTGAAGCGGCGCTTCTTCCCCTCCTCCATCACGAGTTCGGCATAGCCCAGATAGAAGCCGACGCCGAGGCGCTTCGCCTCCTCGAACAGGGGGAGCGTCTCGGGCCCCGGCATCTCGCGCTCATAATAGCTGTCGAGTTCGGCCTCGTCCTCGATCACCCAGCGCGGGAAGAAGGTGGTGAGCGCCATTTCGGTGAAGACCACGAGTTCCGCCCCGCGTTCCTTCGCCTGGCGCATCATGGCGATCAGCCGGCGGACGGTGTCCTTGCGGGTTTCGCTCCTGGCGATGGGTCCCATCTGGGCGGCGGCAGCCTGGATGATGCGCGGCATGGCTGGTCTCACTCCTCGATGCCGCAACAGGCGGCGATGTGACGGTAGATTTCGGTATGGTCTGCCTGGGGCCCCAGCGCGCGGGACGCAGCGGACCAGAAGGCGGCCGTATCCCTGACGATCGAGGCCTCTATGCCCAGTTCCTCCGCCAGGCCCGCGGCGGTGCCGAGGTCCTTCGCCATAAGCGCCATCGAGAAGCCCGACGCGAAGCTGCCGGAGAGGATGAAGGGCTTCATCT
>JADCDC010000217.1 GCA_020252385.1 Aestuariivirga sp. | reverse complement strand
CGTGGTACGTCTCTTCATGATCCAGCACGATTGCGGGCACAATGCATTCTTCTACTCGCGCCGGGCGAACGATTGGACAGGGCGGATCCTCGGCGTCCTGACGCTCACCCCTTACGATTTCTGGCGTCACTCTCACGCCCTGCACCATGCTGGATCGGGCAATCTCGAGCGCAGGGGCATCGGCGACATCGATACGCTCACCGTGCAGGAGTATCTCGCCCGAGGCCGGTGGGGGCGCATCCGCTACCGGCTCTACCGTCACCCGCTTGTCATGTTCGGGCTCGGGCCGTCATACCTCTTCATGCTGCAGCACCGGCTGCCTCTGGGCGCAATGAGAAGGGGGGCCATGCCCTGGCTCAGCACCATTCTGACCAATCTCGGAATCGCAGCGCTTGTTCTGCTCCTTGTCCAGGTGACAGGCTTCTCCACCTTTCTTCTGGTCCATCTCCCGATCGTCATCGGCGCCGCCTCGATCGGCGTTTGGCTGTTCTACGTCCAGCATCAGTTCGAGCAGACATATTGGGAGAAGGACGCGGATTGGTCACACCCTGATGCGGCGCTGCACGGCAGTTCCTTCTACGATCTTCCGCGTCCGATGATGTGGCTCACCGGAAACATCGGGATCCATCATCTCCATCACCTGTCGAGCCGCATTCCCTTCTACAGGCTCCCCGATGTGCTTGCCGATTATCCTCAGCTTCGCGGGATCGGCCGTCTCGGCCTCAGGGAGAGCTTCGGATGCGTGCGGCTCACGCTGTGGGACAGTGACGAGAAGAGAATGATTTCTTTCGCGGATCTGAAGCACCTCTCAACCGGAGCACTTGGCGGCCGCCGTGGATCTCCGGTCAGGGCCTGACACCTCCGTGCGGCAGCGACGGACATGCCGCGCAAGGCTTGCGCGGCATCTCCAGAAGCGTGGTTGATCTACATGCCAGACCGGCTTGTCCAGTTGTCGATCTCCCGGTCTGCCTGGTCTTTGGCATAGCCATAGTGCTTCTGCAGGCGGCCGCTCAGCTCGTCGCGGCGGCCGTTGATCTGGCTCAGGTCGTCATCAGTGAGCTTTCCCCACTTCTGCTTCGCCTTGCCCATGAATTCCTTCCAATTACCTTCGATGCGATCCCAGTTCATTGCAGGCTCCTCGTGTAAAGTTGGTGAAGGGGATTATCCACTCCTAAACGTCCCAGCGTGGAAGGCGTTCCCTTCCAGTGCCAAGAGATTCCGCTTGTGGGCGGCATTTGCAGAGCAAAATTTGCATTGTTTCTGCTGGGATCGCGTACCCGGGAGGGATAACATCGGGATCAGATCCGTACGGGGCAGGACATGACACGGCTTCACAGTCAAACCGAAAGACATCTTGTTTCACGCATCGGCTGGTTGCGGGCGGCGGTGCTGGGGGCCAATGACGGGATCGTTTCGACGGCGAGCCTGATTGTTGGCGTTGCGGCCGCTTCGGCCGGCACCTCCGAGGTGCTTGTCGCGGGCGTGGCGGGATTGGTGGCAGGGGCCATGTCCATGGCGGCCGGCGAATATGTTTCCGTCAGTTCCCAATCTGATACGGAGCAGGCTGACCTGGCGCGGGAGCGCGCAGAACTCGTCGACCAGCCTGCGTTCGAACGCGAAGAGCTGGCGCAGGTCTATATCGGGCGCGGCGTATCGCCAGTGCTCGCGTATCAAGTGGCTGATCAGTTGATGGCCAAGGATGCTCTGAGTGCGCATGCGCGCGATGAACTTGGCATTTCCGAAGTGACGGCGGCACGCCCCATTCAGGCGGCGCTGACGTCCGCCGCGACCTTTGCCGTCGGAGCGGCAATGCCTCTGGCCATGGTTCTGCTGCTTCCCTCATCCATGCTGGTGATGGGCGTGTCGCTCGCGTCTCTCCTGTTCCTGGCGCTTCTGGGTGCAGTCGGTGCGAGGGCTGGCGGTGCAGATGTCGTGAAGGCCACCTTTCGCGTCACGTTCTGGGGAGCGCTGGCGATGGGGCTGACCGCGGGGATCGGCGCGCTGTTTGGGACGGTCCTGTGACGCGATAGCGTTGTCTAGTCGTTTGGCCGGTCTGCCGGGAGGTCTCCGAGCGTCACATTCACACGGTGGAGCGCGCCGTCGTCGTGGAGCGGCAGATGGGGTGGCAGTGTGGGGTAACGAACGCCATCTATCTCCAGTTCGGTGATGCCCCGCATCACGCCCGCAGCGTTATCAACCGTAATCACGTAAGTCGCAGAGCGGTGGCGGTACGTCATCGTGTAGGTCCGCCACTCGCCTGGAATGCAGGGAGACAAGTGGAGGACGTCGCCCTTCACCCGCAGCCCGAGAATGGCCTCCATTCCCGCCCGCTGCATCCATCCGGCCGAGCCGGTGTACCACGTCCATCCGCCGCGGCCCACATGAGGCGGTGTCGCGTAAACGTCAGCCGCAACGACATAGGGCTCGACCTTGTAGCGAAGCACGTCGCTCCTGCGCCGCGCGTGGTTGATGGGGTTGAGCATCGCGAAAAGCGTCGACGCCTTCTTGCCCTCGCCAAGCCTGGCCATGGCCATGACGGTCCAGGCGGCCGCGTGTGTATACTGTCCGCCATTCTCCCGGATGCCGGGGGGATAGCCCTTGATGTAACCGGGGTCATGTGCCGTCTTGTCGAAGGGGGGCGTGAAGAGCAGCGCCAGGCCCTCGGCTGGCTTGATCAGGCTGTGTTCCAGGGCATCCATGGCGGTCCTGCTCCGCGCGCTGTCGGCGGCGCCGGACAGCACGGACCAGGACTGCGCGATGGAATCGATCTGGCACTCGTCGCTTTGCGATGATCCCAGCGGCGTGCCATCGTCATAGAAGCCGCGGCGATACCACGCGCCATCCCATCCTTCAGCCGCGAGAGCTGACTTGAGCATCGCTGCATGTTCGCGCCACCGTGCGGCGCGGTCATTTTCGCCGCGCGCCTCAGCGAAGGGTGCAAATGCGCTCAGTGCCGAGAAGAGGAACCATCCGAGCCAGACGCTTTCACCTTCTCCCTTCTCGCCCACGCGGTTCATACCGTCGTTCCAGTCACCGGTGCCGATCAGCGGCAGTCCGTGCCGGCCGGTGGCAAGACTCTGGTCCAGTGCAAGGGCGCAGTGCTCGAACACTGTTGCGGTCTGTTCAGAAGTTCCGGGCAGGAAGAAGCTGTCATGCTCCCCGGGTTCCAGCAACTGCCCCTCGAGGAATGGCACTGCTTCGTCCAAGATGCCGGCATCGCCACTCGTTTCGATGTAATGCGCAACGGCCAGGGCCAGCCATGGGCGATCATCCGAGATATGCGTGCGGACACCCTGGCCCGAGTGCGGCAGCCACCAATGCTGAACGTCACCTTCAGGAAATTGGCGGGCAGCCACCGCGAGGAGATGGCGTCTGGTCAGGTCCGGCCGCACCGGGGCGACCGCCATGCCGTCCTGCAGCTGATCGCGGAAACCATAGGCGCCACTCGATTGATAGAAGCCCGAGCGCGCCCAGAGTCGGCAGGCAATCGTCTGGTACAGGAGCCAGCCATTGAGCATGATGTCCATGGCCCGATCCGGCGTCCTCACCTGCACGCCTCCCAGTATCTCCCGCCAATGGGCTGCCACTTCCGCCTGGACGGTATCGAGATTCGCTGAACGGAAGCGGGTGATGATGCTGCGGGCCTCCTCGGCATCCGCGGTCTGGCCGAGAAGGAAGACGACCTCGATGCTGGAGTTGGGTGCGAGCTCCACCTTGGTGCGCAGCGCCCCGCAGGGATCGAGACCTCCGCCCGTCGCCCCCGACAAGGGCGTGGCTGAGCGGAGGGCCGCGGGAGAGGACAAGGCTCCGTTACGGCCGATGAATTCCTTGCGGTCGCCGGTCCACTCCGTCTGCATGCCACGAAGATCCGCGAAGGCCACCCGTGATCCGAAATCGCGGCTCCAGGGGTTTGAGGCCAGCATGGCACCAGTCGCAGGGTCGATCGCGGTCGTCACGAATGCGAGCGAGCCTGAGCGGGCACGCCCGAGGACCCATTCGACATAGGCGGTGACACTCAGCCTCCGCGTGCGCGCTGAAGTGTTGCGGAGCGTGAGCCTTGATATCTTGACCGGGGCATCCAGCGGCACGAACTGGACGAGTTCGCTCGCGATACCATGGCCTGAATGCTCGAACCGGCTGAAGCCCCAGCCGTGACGGGCCACATAGCTTGCTTCAGGATCGCGTATCGGCTGTGCCGTGGGGCTCCACACGGTGTCGGTGTCCAGGTCACGGAGATAGAATGCCTCGCCCGCACGGTCCGTGACCGGATCGTTGGACCAGGGCGTGACCTGGTTTTCCCGGCTGCTGACGGACCATGTGTAT
>JADCDC010000216.1 GCA_020252385.1 Aestuariivirga sp. | reverse complement strand
TGAAATCGAGGTGAAGCTCGCGAGCGGCGAGATCAAGCGTCAGCTCAAGCGACTGGAGTTCCGTGACGACCTATTCGCCGAGTCTGGCGAGCTGGACCAGTACCGTGACGGCTTCACGATCTCCCAGATCGACGCGCGCAATGACACGGTCGAATTTACGAACGGCGTGGTGCTCCGAGCAGGGGAGGCGACCGGCGACGTGTCCGAGCGCGACATACGGCGCATCCAGATCCGCGAGACGATCAAGGCGCATCTCGACAAGGAGAAGCAGCTCTTCGCGCAAGGGGTCAAGGTGCTGTCGCTGTTCTTCATCGACGAGGTCGTGAAGTACCGCGATTACGCACAGCCGGATGAGAAGGGCGAATATGCCCGCGTGTTCGAGGAGGAGTACGAGCTTCTCAAGGCGGAATATCTGGCTGAGCTGGCGATTGATAACGACGCCTACCGGAAGCACCTGGCGGGCATCGATGCGGCCAAGACTCACAACGGCTATTTCTCGATCGACAAGAAGACCAACCGGCTGAAGGACCCCGCCGTCGGCGCACGGTCGGTCGATTCAGACGACGTGGACGCCTACGACCTGATCCTGAAGGACAAGGAACGGTTGCTGTCTTTCGCGGAACCCACGCGGTTCATCTTCTCGCATTCCGCACTGCGCGAAGGGTGGGACAATCCCAACGTCTTCGTCATGTGCATGCTCAAGCACAGCGACAACACCGTCTCACGGCGCCAGGAAGTGGGCCGCGGCCTTCGCCTGTCGGTCGACCAGAACGGCGACCGGATGGACAACCCCGCGGTCGTCCATGACATCAACGTCCTCACCGTCGTCGCCAGTGAGAGCTACAGGAACTTTGTGGCCGGCCTCCAGAAGGAGATTGCCGACACGCTGACGTCGCGCCCACGCAAGGCGACGGAATCCTATTTCACCGGCAAGACCATCACCACTGATGCCGGACCGGTCGAGATCACGCCGGCCATGGCGAAGCAAATCTACCGCTACCTCGTGAAGAACGACTATTCTGATGACGCGGACCAGATCACCAGCGCCTATCATCAGGCAAAGGAGGCTGGAACCCTGGCGGCCTTGCCCGATGAGCTGAAGGCGCATGCCGATCAGATCTTCCAGATCATCGACAGCGTTTTCAGCGACTCGCAGCTCCCGAAGGTCGAGGACGGCCGCAAGCCGAAGCTCAATCCGCTCAATGAGAATTTTGAGAAGAAGGAGTTCCAGGAGCTCTGGCGGCGCATCAACCAGAAGGCCGTTTATCGGGTCGAGTTCGACTCCGAGGAATTGGTCCGCAAATGCGTCAGCGCCCTCGATAGCCAGCTTCGCGTGACGCCACTCCAGTACACGGTCCAGACCGGAATCCAGGGTGATGGGCTGACCGATGAGCAGCTCAAGGCAGGTGATGGGTTTGCCCTGACAGGCTCAACAACCGAGCGCGGCGGATCAGTCCATTCTCTCGTGAAGTACGACCTCCTCCGGAAGATCGCCGAGAACACGGAACTCACGCGCAAGACCGCGGCCGAGATCCTGACCGGCATCCAGGCCAGTGTGTTCGGGCAATTCAAGGAGAACCCCGAGCACTTCATAGCCGAAGCATCGCGGATCATCGCTGAGCAGAAGGCCACAATGGTGATCGAGCGGTTGGCTTATGACGGGCTGGCCGAGCGCTACGACGTCGACATCTTCACCGCGAACCAGACCGGCCAGGACTTTTCAAAGGCCTCGGCCAAGCTCAAGCGACACGTGTACGATTACGTGGTCACCGACTCCGAGATCGAACGCAAGTTTGCCGACGAGCTGGATACTGCGAGCGAGGTGGTGGTCTACGCCAAGCTGCCGCGCGGTTTCCTGATCCCCACGCCGGTGGGCGACTACAACCCCGATTGGGCCATCTCCTTCAAGGAGGGAAGCGTCAAGCACATCTACTTCGTCGCCGAGACCAAGGGCACCATGTCCTCGATGAAGCTCCGCGAGATCGAGAACACCAAGATTGCATGCGCCCGGAAGTTCTTCGACGAAATCGAGCGGTGCGTGTCGGAGGATCGGGTCAAGTATGACGTAGTAACGAGTTACGACAAGCTCATGGATATTGTGGGCCAGACTGCCGCATAGAATAAGAGGGGGTTGGGGCAGTGTTCATTTCGGAAAGCTACGCCAGCGGCTTCCGGTGCTTCTCCCCGACCGCTCCCCTACAACTAACGCTATCGTCAGGCCTCAATATTTTGGTGGGGCCTAACGACGCTGGAAAAAGCGCAATCATCGATGCTGCCCGATACGTCCTTTGGACACGGGGCGACGACTACATCCGCCCGGATGAACACGACTTTCATGTCGGGGCCGACGGCGCACGGGGTTGCGACTTTGTCGTGCGATGCACCTTTGACGATCTCAGCCCTGACGAGGAGGCTCGCTTTCTCGAATGGTGCACGAACGAAAAGGGCAAGCTTCGTTTGCACGTTTGCATGCGCGGTGCCCGACGAGTCTCACCGGGCGGCGGCAGCATCATCTCTAGCCAGCACCGCGCTGGTGCCGAAGGCGAAGGCCTCCCGCTCGATGGGGAACTGCGCGAATATCTAAAGGCAACCTATCTCAAGCCTCTGCGAGACGCAGAGCGCGAAATGCGAGCAGGGCGCCGCTCGCGCTTGTCGCGGATCCTCGGCGCGATGCCCACGATGGGGCCGCAAAGCAAACCTGCCGCGGATGGCGGCGATGCAACGCTCCATGACACGCTCACGGCGGCTGATATGGCCGTCCGAAACAACGCTTCAGTTGGCGGCGTCGCCAGCAGCGTCAACACGGATTTCCTCGACAAGCTTTCATTCGTGGATGATCGCCTCGTCGCGACGCTGGACCTCGGCGCTGGCGGTTCGTTCGATCAGATTCTTGAGCGGTTCGAACTCTACCTGAATGCCAAGGCAGGCACCCAGCGCATCCAGCGCGGCCTGGGCTATAACAACCTGCTATTCATGGCGGCCGAGCTGTTGTTGCTCCAGTCCCATCCCGATCAGGTGCCATTTCTGCTGATCGAGGAGCCCGAGGCGCACCTACATCCGCAACACCAGACGCTCTTCATGGAAGTGCTTGCGGCTCGTGCTGCAAAGCCGGACCCCGACAAGGGCGAGACCCATCAGCAGGTCCAGGTGCT
>JADCDC010000215.1 GCA_020252385.1 Aestuariivirga sp. | reverse complement strand
TGGCTGCTCCGCTATCATCCCGACCTCCCCGATTCCGCCATCATGAAGCTCGTCGGCACGACCAAGTCGACGATCTCCTCGGTGCGCGAGCGCACCCACTGGAACGCCGCCAACATCAAGCCGGTCGACCCCGTCTCGCTCGGCATCTGCTCGCAGCTCGACCTCGACTTCGCGGTGCAGAAGGCGGCGCGCAAGGCCGGCAAGCCCGCGAACGAGTCCGTGCCGGTGCGCACCCTGATCCCGGCGGCGGAAGTCGAGGGCACGGCGGCCCATGCCGCGGCCCATCCCGAGGAGGCACAGCCGGGCTTTGCCCCGTCCGAGCCCAGCCCGCGCCAGCAGGAGCCCCAGTACGACGCCGATTCGGTCTTCGCCAAGCTGAAGCCGCTCGCCCGCAAGGACGCGGACGAGGAATGATCTGATGCGCATTCTGGTGGTGGGTGCGAACGGCACCGTGGGACAGGCGGTGGCGAGGGCGCTCTCCGCCCGGCATGACATCGTGACGGCCGGCCGCTCCGGGGGCGACATCACCGTCGACCTGATGCAGGCTCAATCGGTCAGCGCCATGTATCAGAAGCTCGGCACGCTCGATGCGGTCGTCGCCTGCGCGGGCCATGTGCATTTCGGGCCCGTCGCCACGATGACGCCGGAGCAGTTCCGCAAGGGGCTGGACGACAAGCTGATGGGCCAGGTGAATCTCGTGCTGCTCGGCATGGCGCATGTGGCCGATGGCGGCTCCTTCACGCTGACGAGCGGTGTCCTGGACCGCGATCCGGTGCGTCAGGGCGCGAATGCCGCGGCCGTCAACGGCGCCATCGGCGGTTTCGTCAAGGCTGCCGCGATCGAGATGCCGCGCGGCATCCGCATCAATGCGGTGAGCCCGGGTCTGCTCGAGGAGTCGGAGAAGAAATACGAGGGCTTCTTCCCGGGCCATGAGCCCGTATCCTCCGCCCGCGTCGGCCTTGCCTATGTGAAGAGCGTCGAGGGCGCACTCACCGGACAGGTTTTCGCCGTCGGCTGATTGGACGTTGCTTGAGCATGATCTTGTCGCAAAAGTGGTTACCACTTTTGCGGATCATGCTTTAGCCTCTCCTTAAGGAGAGCATCATGCCGCGCGACACACGCTTTGACATCCTGTTCGAGCCCGTGAGGATCGGGCCCGTCACCGCCCCCAACCGCTTCTACCAGGTGCCGCACTGCACCGGCATGGGCTACCAGCTGCCGGCAACGCTCGCCGCCATGCGCGGCGTCAAGGCGGAAGGCGGCTGGGGCGTGGTCAACACCGAATACTGCTCCATTCATCCGTCGTCTGACGATGTTCCGCATCCCTTCGCCAGTCTGTGGGACGAGGGCGACGTCAGGAACATGGCGGCGATGGCGGATCAGGTCCACGCCCATGGCGCGCTGGCGGGAACCGAATTGTGGTATGGCGGCATCCGCACCGCCAACCATCTCTCCCGCGAGGTGGCGCTGGCGCCGTCGAGCTTCCCGGCGGCGGAATCGCCCTGGCAGTGCGCGAAGATGGACCTCGAGGACATCCGCGCCTTCCGCGGCTGGCACCGCGCGGCAGCACTCCGCGCCAAGCAGGCGGGGCTCGACATCGTCTATGTCTATGCCGCGCATACCTATGTGCTGGCGCAGTTCCTCGACCGCGACATGAACACGCGCAATGACGAATATGGCGGAAGCCTGATGGACCGTGCGCGATTGCTCCGCGAAGTTTTGTCCGACACGCGTGACGCGATCGGCGACCGCTGCGGCGTGGCACTCCGGATCGAGATCGACAACGAGGACGGCGGCGGCGTCGGGGAGCGTTCGGAATTGCTTGCCTCGCTGGCGCCGATCGTCGATCTCTTCGACGTCACCGTCTCGGATTACTCGCAGGAAATGGGCGGCTCGCGCTTCGTCAAGGAAGCCTCGCTCGAGCCCAGCATCGCGCATGTGCGGAAGATCACGGGAAAGCCCGTGGTCAGTGTCGGCCGCTTCACCTCACCCGAGACCATGCTGTCCCAGGTGAAGCGCGGCATCGTGGACCTGATCGGCGCGGCGCGGCCCTCGATCGCCGATCCCTTTCTTCCGAAGAAGATCGCCGAGGGCCGCGAGGACGACATCCGCGAATGCATCGGCTGCAACATCTGCTATGCGCACAACAGCCGGGCTGCCGCGATCCGCTGCACGCAGAACCCGACGATGGGCGAGGAATGGCGGCGCGGCTGGCACCCGGAGAGCATCGCCGTGACGCAAAGCCGCGAGCAGGTGCTGGTCGTCGGCGCTGGGCCTTCTGGCCTCGAGGCAGGCCTGATGCTGGCGCGGCGCGGGCACGAGGTGAAGATCGCTGATGCCGGAACAGCCCCCGGCGGCCGGCTGCAATGGGAGACGAAACTTCCCGGATTTGCCGAATGGGCCCGCGTGCGCGACTGGCGCCTGCACCAGTTGGGAAAGCTCGCCAATGCCGAGATCTTCCGCGAAAGCGCATTGACGGCGGACGACGTGATCGAACTGGGCTCACCCCATGTGGTCGTGGCCACCGGGAGCAAATGGCGCAAGGACGGGCGCGGGCGGAGCTTCCGCGCGCCCATCGGCTCATTTCACGATCCGCGCACGTTCTCGCCGGAGGATGTGATGGCAGGCGCAAGCCTCAAGGGCCCCACCGTGGTGTTCGACGACGATCATTACTACGTGGCGGCCGGCATCACGGAACATCTGGCGCGGCTCGGACACGAGGTGACCTATGTGACCAGCGCGGGCCGGGTGGCGGAATGGTCGGACTTCACCGCCGAACAGGCGCGCAGCCACGCGCGGCTTCTCGAACTGGGCGTCACGGTGATCGTCAACACGCTGGTGGCGGGCCTGCGCCCTGGATCGGCGGTGCTGCGCTGCGCCTATTCGGGTGCCGAGCGTGAGATCGCGGCGGAAAGCTTCGTGCCCGTCACCTCGCGCGAGCCGGAGGATGGGCTTTATCACGCGCTCAAGGGCAGGGGGCTTCAGTCGCTGTCCTTGATCGGCGATGCGCGCGCGCCGGGGCTGATCGTGCACGCCGTGCATGCCGGCCACAAGTTGGCGCGGGAGTTCGGAGAGGAACCGCAGACGCCGCGGAGAGAGAGGCCTCTCGCCTCGCTCACGCCTTGACCGGCACCGTGTAGTTCAGCGGCATGCGGCCGCCATCAACGTAAATCGTCTCGCCGGTCACGTAACTTGCATCGTCGGAGGCGAGGAAGGCGGCGATCGCGGCCACCTCCGAAGGCTCGCCCACGCGGCCCATGGGCGTGCGCGACATGGCGCGGTTCAAGGCCGCCTTGTCCGCCAGCACGCCGCGCGCCATGTCGGTGTTGATGGTGCCGGGCCCGATGGCGTTGACGCGGATGCCGTGCGGCGCAAGCGCGATCGAGGTGGCGCGCGTCAGCTGCGACACGCCGCCCTTCGACATGCAGTAGGAGACGATCGCCGGAATGGCGAGCGTATCGTTGACGGACGACATGTTGACGATGGCGCCGGGCTTCCGCCCCGCCGCGGCCTGCTTCACCATGAGGCGGGCGGCGGCCTGCAGCATCAGGAAGGAGCCCTTGAGGTTGATGCCGATGACGCGGTCGAAATCGGCTTCCGAGACGTCGAGGAAATCGCCCGGTACGGCGATGCCGGCATTGTTGACGAGGATG
>JADCDC010000214.1 GCA_020252385.1 Aestuariivirga sp. | reverse complement strand
GACGCCCTACCAGAAGGTGGTGGACGGCAAGGTGTCGAACGAGGTGGTCTATCTCTCGGCCATCGAGGAGCAGAAGCACCACATCGCCCAGGCCAACGTGGCGCTGACCTCCAAGGGTACCTTCGCCGAGGACCTCGTCATCGCCCGCCATGCCGGCGACGTGCTGACCGTTCCCGCCGATCGCATCGACTATGTCGACGTATCGCCGAAGCAGCTCGTCTCCGTCGCCGCGGCGCTCATTCCGTTCCTCGAGAACGACGACGCCAACCGCGCGCTGATGGGCTCCAACATGCAGCGCCAGGCGGTGCCGCTGGTGCGCACCAACGCGCCGCTCGTCGGCACCGGCATGGAATCGGTCGTCGCGCGCGACTCCGGTGCGGCCGTCGCCGCCCGCCGCTCGGGCGTGGTGGACCAGGTGGACGCCAAGCGCATCGTCATTCGCGCCACGGAAGAGACCGATCCGTCGAAGTCGGGTGTCGACATCTACACGCTGGCCAAGTTCCAGCGCTCGAACCAGAACACCTGTATCAACCAGCGCCCGCTGGTGCGCGTGGGTGACCGCGTCAAGGCCGGCGACATCATCGCCGACGGCCCATCGACGGACCTCGGCGATCTGGCTCTCGGCCAGAACGTGCTCGTCGCGTTCATGCCGTGGAACGGCTACAACTTCGAGGACTCGATCCTGCTCTCCGAGCGCATCGTCAAGGACGACGTGTTCACCTCCATCCACATCGAGGAATTCGACGTGATGGCGCGCGACACGAAGCTGGGTCCTGAGGAAATCACCCGCGACATCCCGAACGTCGGCGAAGAGGCGCTGAAGAACCTCGACGAGGCCGGCATCGTCTACATCGGCGCTGAGGTGAAGCCGGGCGACATCCTGGTCGGCAAGATCACGCCCAAGGGCGAAAGCCCGATGACGCCGGAAGAGAAGCTGCTCCGCGCCATCTTCGGCGAGAAGGCCTCCGACGTGCGTGACACCTCGCTGCGCCTGCCGCCCGGCGTGTCGGGCACCGTCGTCGAGGTGCGGGTGTTCAACCGTCACGGTGTGGACAAGGACGAGCGCGCCCAGGCGATCGAACGCGAGGAGATCGACCGCCTCGCCAAGGACCGCGACGATGAGCTGGCGATCCTCGACCGCAACTCCTACGGCCGTCTCAGCCTCTTCCTCACCGGCAAGTCGGCCACGGGCGGTCCGAAGGGTCACAAGGTCGAAGGCAAGATCACCGACAAGACGCTGGATGACCTGCCGCAGTCGCAGTGGTGGAACATCGCCCTTGGCGATGAGAAGGCCATGGGCGAACTCGAGGCCATGAAGCAGCAGTACGACGAGTCGAAGAAGCGCCTCGACACGCGCTTCCACGACAAGGTGGACAAGCTGCAGCGCGGCGACGAGCTTCCCCCCGGCGTCATGAAGATGGTCAAGGTCTTCGTCGCCGTGAAGCGCAAGATCCAGCCGGGCGACAAGATGGCCGGCCGCCACGGCAACAAGGGTGTCGTCTCGCGCATCGTTCCGATCGAGGACATGCCCTTCCTCGAGGACGGCACGCATGTGGACGTGGTGCTGAACCCGCTGGGCGTGCCCTCGCGCATGAACGTCGGCCAGATCCTCGAGACGCATCTCGGCTGGGCCTGCGCGGGCATGGGCCGGAAGATCGCCAACCTTCTCGACGCCTACAAGGACACGAACAACGTGAAGCCCTTGCGCGATGAGATGAACCGCATCTACGGCAAGCATGACGAACTCCAGAGCCTCGACGACAGCTCGCTCCTGGAAGCCGCGGAGAACCTCCGCCGCGGTGTCCCGATCGCGACACCCGTCTTCGACGGCGCGCGCGAGGAGGACATCGCCTCGATGCTGAAGGATGCGGGCCTCTCGACCTCGGGCCAGGTGACGCTGTTCGACGGCCGCTCCGGCGAGCCCTTCGACCGCCAGGTCACGGTGGGCTACATCTACATGCTGAAGCTCCATCACCTCGTGGACGACAAGATCCACGCCCGCTCCATCGGTCCGTACTCGCTCGTCACCCAGCAGCCGCTGGGCGGCAAGGCGCAGTTCGGCGGACAGCGCTTCGGCGAAATGGAAGTCTGGGCGCTTGAGGCCTATGGCGCGGCCTACACGCTGCAGGAGATGCTCACCATCAAGTCGGACGACGTCGCGGGCCGCACCAAGGTCTACGAGGCGATCGTGCGCGGCGATGACACCTTCGAGGCCGGCATTCCTGAGAGCTTCAACGTGCTCGTCAAGGAAATGCGATCGCTGAGCCTCAACGTCGAGCTTCAGAACTCGCAGCAGAACATATCCGGATAACCGACAGACGGCGGGAGGGAAGCCTCCCGTCTCCACCTTCATCCGATCCAGAACACCCTGCGGGGGGACACCCGCACAAAATGGAGAAGTGACCGATGAACCAAGAGGTCATGAACGTCTTCAACCCGGCGACCCCGGCCCCGACCTTCGACCAGATCCGCATCTCGATCGCCAGCCCGGAGAAGATCCTGTCGTGGTCCTTCGGTGAGATCAAGAAGCCCGAGACCATCAACTACCGCACCTTCAAGCCGGAGCGTGACGGCCTGTTCTGCGCGCGCATCTTCGGGCCGGTGAAGGACTATGAGTGCCTGTGCGGCAAGTACAAGCGGATGAAGTACAAGGGCATCATCTGCGAGAAGTGCGGCGTGGAAGTGACGCTGTCCAAGGTCCGGCGCGAGCGCATGGGCCACATCGAGCTCGCCGCTCCCGTCGCCCACATCTGGTTCCTGAAGTCGCTGCCGAGCCGCATCTCCATGCTGCTCGACATGACGCTGAAGGACGTGGAGCGCATCCTCTATTTCGAAAACTACATCGTCCTCGAGCCCGGCCTCACGCCGATGAAGCTGCATCAGCTTCTGTCGGAGAGCGAGTACATCAAGGCACAGGAAGACTACGGCGAGGACGCCTTCACGGCGGGCATCGGTGCCGAAGCCATCCGCGACATCCTGATGGCCATCAACATGGAGCAGCTGCGTGACCAGCTGCGCGAGGAGCTCAAGAACGCCACGGGAGACCTGAAGCCCAAGAAGATCGCCAAGCGCCTGAAGCTGGTCGAGAGCTTCCTCGAGTCCGGCAACCGCCCGGAGTGGATGATCCTCACCCAGGTGCCTGTCATCCCGCCGGAACTCCGCCCGCTCGTTCCGCTGGACGGCGGCCGCTTCGCCACGTCTGACCTCAACGACCTGTACCGCCGCGTCATCAACCGCAACAACCGCCTGAAGCGCCTGATCGAGCTCCGCGCGCCGGACATCATCGTCCGGAACGAGAAGCGCATGCTGCAGGAGGCGGTTGACGCGCTGTTCGACAACGGCCGCCGCGGCCGCGTCATCACCGGCGCCAACAAGCGTCCGCTGAAGTCCCTGGCTGACATGCTGAAGGGCAAGCAGGGCCGCTTCCGCCAGAACCTGCTCGGCAAGCGCGTCGACTATTCGGGCCGCTCGGTCATCGTGGTCGGCCCGGAGCTGAAGCTGCATGAGTGCGGCCTGCCGAAGAAGATGGCGCT
>JADCDC010000213.1 GCA_020252385.1 Aestuariivirga sp. | reverse complement strand
TTACTTCTTTCCGAGGTTCCCCAGTATGTCGCGGAACAGGTCCTCGACCGAGACCTGGCTTGCCGCCTTCCGCCGGGTGGGGGTGGACCTGCTGCGGGAGGTCGTCTTGCGCTGGTTGCGGGTGCGGGCATAGCTGGTGCGGCGGCGCGTGGTGCGCGGCTTCAGCTGCTTCGTCAATGCGGAGACGATGCCGGCGATGATGGCGGCGACGAGCGCGCCGAAAAAGCCCTGCCCGGCTTGGGCGGCGGCCGCCGGCTGGGCGGCGGCGAGCGCCATCGGCCGGTTGGCCTGGGCCAGGGCCGCCACCACGGCGGTGGCGGCGATGGGGGCCAGATTGCTCAGTTCCCGCTCCGGGATCGTCTCGTCGACCTGGCGGAGCGCCACCATCGCCTCGTTCCGCGAGCCGTAGATGTCATCGAGGATGGCGTTGCCATCGGCGATGGCCTCCGCACCCGTCAGCGTCTCGGGGGTGTCGAGGGGGGAGGCGCCCGCCCCGCCCTCGATCAGGTCGATGAGCGTCTGGAACAGCTCCTCGTCGCGGGCGGCCTTTTCGTGCAGCCTGTCGGCGATGGCGGGGCAGAGCTTGCGCATGGCCTTGCGCGTCTCGGCGTCGTCGAGGTCGAGGCTCTGGGCCACGGCGGAATAGAGCCTGCCGCCCTGGGCCTGCTCCAGCAATGTCATCAGGCTCATCTCACCGCTCCGGCTGCGCTTTTGCGCACGATCCTATAGGCCGTGGCGACGGAGGCAATGCCGAAGATGGCAGCTCCGATGGCGGTGCCGGCGAGGATCCCCTCAGGGCCGCCGATTTCCGCGCCCACAAGGGCGAAGGGAATCGTGCCGAGCGTGGACTTGCCCCAGTTGAACCAGGTGGAGAGCTTGGGCCGGCCCAGGTTGTTGAAGGCCGCCGCCGCCACGAACTGTGCCCCCGTGAAGGCCCAGCTGACGCCCACGAAGGTGCAGAAGAACACCACGATGTCGACCGTGCGGCCCGCGGCGTTGAAGGCCTCCGCGATGTCATGGCGGAAGATGAAGAGGATGGCGGAGGTGGCGAGCGTGTAGACGGCGGAGAAGATCAGCCCGTCGTTCAGCGTCTGGCGCACCCGGTCATGGCGCTTGGCCCCGTAGTTCTGGCCAATGATGGGGCCGACCGAGCCTGCCAGCGCGAAGATGATGCCGAAGGCCACCGGAATGAGGCGGCCGACGATGGCGAAGCCCGCCACCGCCTCATCGCCGAAGGGGGCGATCTCATGCGTCATGTAGGCATTGGCGAAGGGTGTGGCGAGCTGGGTGAGGATGGCCGGCAGGGCGATGGCCCAGAGTGCCGGGAAATCGCGCTTGAGGCCCCCGAGCCTCATGGGGTTGAGGAAGCGGTGAACCTTCGCCACGCCATGGAGCCCGATGCCGAAGGACACGGCATAGCCGACAACGGTTGCCGCCGCCGCCCCCTGGATGCCCCAGCCCAGCCCGAAGATGAAGATCGGGTCCATGCAGGCGGTGACAAGCGCCGCCGAGAGCGTGATGTACATGGCGCGCCTGGCATCGCCGATGCCCCTCAGGATGAAGGAGCAGCAGATGGCGCCGGAGATCAGGATGTAGCCCGGCGTCATGGTCCAGATGAAGAGCTGCGCCAGCCGCTTCGCCTCGCCAGACGCGCCGAGCAGCGCGAGGAACCCGCCTGAGCCCAGGTTGATGGCCAGCGTGATGGCGCCCGAAATGAGGAGCGAGAGCATGAGGGCGCTCGTTGCATATTCGCGCGCCCGATTCATGTCGCCGGCACCCACGTTGCGCGCCACCAGTGCCGCCGCCGCGATGCCCGACCCGATCGCCACCGAGAGGTTGGTGAAGACCACGGTGCCGGCATAGCCGATCGCCGCCGTCACCGCCGTCTGGTTCAGCATCGAGAGGAAGAACAGGTCGATGAGATCGACCGCGAACAGCGCCATGAGCCCCACCGCGCCGGTGAGCGTCATCACCACCACGTGGCGCATGGTGGAGCCGGTGACGAAGGGCGCGGACCGACTGCCTGCTGTTGCACTCATGTCTCGAAACCCAGGGCGCGGAGTTCGGGCTCCAGCTGGTCGCGACTGCGGAAGTGATGGCCGCCGAGGCCCGCCATGCGCGCGCCCGTCACGTTCGAGCGCTTGTCGTCGATGAACCAGCAGCGTCCGGGCTCCAGCCCCATGCGGGCGAGGAGCTTGGTGTAGCTTGCGGGGTCCGGCTTCTTGGTGCCGAATTCGAAGGAGTGGTAGTGCTCCGCGAAGATCGCCGTGACATCGGGAAACAACTCAGGCAGCGAGGCCTTGGTGAGGGGGCCGTTGTTGGAGAAGATGGCGATGCGGGCCTGGCTGCCGACCTTCGCGGCAAGCTCCAGCATGTCGGGCCAGGGCTGCATCGATTCGCGCCGCGCCTCGACCCATTCGGCGCGCGTGATGTCATGGCCGATGCGGCGGCCGAATTCGCTGAGGTAGTGCTCTGGATCGGGGTAGCCCCCCGAATCGGCTGCATCCTCGAAGCCCGAATCCCAGATGGCGGCGCGGATGTCGCGCGGCATCTTGCCGGTGATGCGCGACAGCGCCCGGAGCCTGCGCCCCAGGTCGTAGCGGCAGAGCACATCGTCCATGTCGAAGATGACGGCCTCGGGCCTCATGGCATGCGTTGCATCACGCGGCGGTTCCACCGACCGTCAGCCTGTCGATGCGCAGGCTGGGCTGGCCGACGCCGACGGGGACACCCTGGCCCTGCTTGCCGCAGGTGCCGATGCCGGAATCGAGCGCCATGTCGTTGCCGACCATCGAGATGCGGGTGAGCGCATCCGCGCCAGCGCCGATCAGCGTGGCGCCCTTCACGGGCATGGTAATCTTCCCGTCCTCGATCAGATAGGCCTCGGTGCAGGAGAACACGAACTTGCCGGACGTGATGTCGACCTGGCCGCCGCCGAAGGACTTGGCGAAGAGCCCGCGCTTGATCGAGCGCTGGATCTCTTCCGGGTGCTTGTCGCCCGACAGCATGTAGGTGTTGGTCATGCGCGGCATGGGCGCATGGGCATAGGACTGGCGGCGGCCGTTGCCGGTGGGAGCCACACCCATGAGCCTCGCGTTCATGCGGTCCTGCATCAGGCCCACGAGGATGCCGTCCTCGATCAGCGTCGTTGAGCGCGACGGCGTTCCCTCGTCGTCGATGGTGATCGAGCCGCGCCGGTCCGGGATGGTGCCGTCATCGACGATGGTGACGCCGGGGGCCGCGACGCGGCTTCCCAGCATGCCGGTGAAGACCGAGGTCTTCTTGCGGTGGAAATCGCCCTCGAGACCGTGGCCCACCGCCTCATGCAGCAGGATGCCGGGCCAGCCGGGACCCAGGAGCACGTCCATCTCGCCTGCCGGGGCGGGCCGCGCCTCGAGCGAGACGAGGCTCTGGCGGAGCGCTTCCCTGGCGGCGGCCTGCCACACCTCGTCCGTGACATAGGACAGGGGCTCGCCCCGGCCGCCCAGCCCGTGGCTGCCCTGGCCCTGTTCCTTGCCATCGGAGGAGACGACGGCAATGCTGAAGCGGACGAGCGGACGGATGTCGCGGTAACTGGCGCCGTCGGCCCTGAGGATCTCGACCGCCTGCCAGTCGGCCGCCAGCGAGACCGAGACCTGCCTCACCCGGGGATCGAGCCCGCGGGCGAAGGCGTCGACCTTCTGGAGGAGGGCGATCTTCTCGGAAAAGCCCATGGCTTCCGCCGGGTTCGCGTCGGCATAGAGGCGCTTGTTGGTGCGCTCGGGCGAGACGGCGTGGGACACATCTGCGCCCGTGGCCACCGTGCGGCAGACCTCGGCCGCCCGCTTCAGTGCTGCCATCGAGAGATCGGTCGCATGGGCATAGGCCGCGGTCTCGCCCCTGACGGCGCGGAGCCCGAAGCCCTGCGATTCGTCGAAGCTCGCGGATTTGAGCTTGCCGTCGTCCCAGACGAGGCTTTCGGTCTGGCGCTTCTCGACGAAGAGTTCCCCGTCCTCGGCACCCTTGAGCGTGTCGGCGACGATCGCCTCGGCGCGGGCGTGGCTGAAATCATCGGAGTCGAAGAGCTGAACGGCTGGGCTCGGCGGCATGGGGCACCTTTGCATGGGGAGGCAGTCTTTGCGCTCCAAGATAGGTGAGCGTCCCGCCTTCTGCCAGCGGATCATGAAAAAGGGACCGTCCCCCATGGGGAACGGCCCCTTAAAAGCCTTTCGGCAGGGCGTCAGTTCTGCTCGAGAGCCGCGAGCGAGGCCGAGAAGCCCTCGAGCGACATCTTCATCGGCAGGCCGATGCCCGGCGCCTCGTAGATGATGAAATTGGCCTCATTGCCCTTCTTCATCTTGCCCAGCGTCTCGGGCGAGGCCTCCGCGAAGGCCATGCAGACCTGCGGCATGCAGCGGGTGAAGGGCACGCGGCCCACCGCCGCGCCATCGATCTCAAGGGCAACACCGGTCGGCAGGAACACGCCGATCGGGGCGATAACGCGCATGTTGATCGAGGTCTTGTCTCCTGCAACCGTCTTCACCAACACCAGGGTCAGGGTCGCCTTGGGGTTCTTCTCGCTCTGGGTGGCCTGCACCATGCCGCACTGGCGGACCGGCTTCTGGCCCTCGGGTGCGGGCGGGGTCTCGCACTGGACCTTCCACTTGCCGTTCTCGGCGATCACGTCGACCTTGGGAGCTGGCTGCTGCTGCCCCTGGGCCGCCGGCGCCGACTGCTTGTTGGCGCGCGGGCCGAACTGGCTGGGCGCCGACTGCTTCTGATCCTGCTGGCTTTCCTGAGCTGCCGAGACGCCGGCGAACATGAGGCCGATCGCGAGGCCAAGGACGGAAAGGGCGAGCGTACGGCCCGGCTTCAGAGTGATTCGCACTGATGATAACCTTCTGCTTCTCGATGAGGCGGGTTTAGCGCTGGCGGTGGGACCTGACAACCCGGTTTTCCTGCGGTTGCACCGGGAGGCGAACCCAACCGACGGGTGGAGGGTTT
>JADCDC010000212.1 GCA_020252385.1 Aestuariivirga sp. | reverse complement strand
GGCGGCGGCGAGCCCTGGCGCCAGTTGAGACTTTCCGGGACGCCATCCCGGCTGCCGCCTTGCCACAGAGTGCCCCGGTCTCCAACGAAATTGCCGCCATTATGATCTTTTGGCATTTTCAAGCCGTTAACGGCAGGGTAGTCACGTCCCGCGCCCCAAAGGGGGGCATTCCACAACGGGCGGCTCAAGCAGGACGGTTCTGGTCGACATGAATGTACTTCCCTCCGGTCATCCCCCCTTCAAGGTCGGCAAGGTCGGCGTGCTGCTGATCAATCTCGGCACGCCCGAGGGCACGTCCTACTGGCCCATGCGGCGTTATCTGAAGGAATTCCTCTCCGACCGGCGGGTGATCGAGGTCAACCCGGTGCTCTGGTGGGTGCTGCTGAACGGCATCATCCTGTCCACCCGCCCGAAGAAGAGCGGCCATGCCTATGAACAGATCTGGAACAAGGAACTGAACGAATCGCCGCTCAAGACCATCACCCGCTCCCAGGCGGAGAAGCTGGCGGCCCGCTTCGCCGACATGCCGCAGGTGATCGTCGACTGGGGCATGCGCTACGGCCTGCCGCCCACGAAGGAGCGCATCGAGGCGCTGAAGGACCAGGGCTGCGACCGCATCCTGCTGTTCCCGCTCTATCCGCAGTATTCGGCCTCCACCACCGCGACCGCACTCGACAAGGCCTATGACGCGCTGAAGACCATGCGCTGGCAGCCGGCGATCCGCACCGTGCCGCCCTATTTCGACGCGCCCGCCCACATCGAGGCGCTGGCCCAGTCGCTCGAGCATCACCTGAAGACGCTGGACTGGACGCCGGACGTGATCCTCGCCTCCTTCCACGGCCTGCCGAAGGACTATTTCATGGCGGGCGATCCCTATCACTGCCACTGCATGAAGACGGCGCGCCTGCTGGCGGAGCGCATGCAGTTGCCGCGCGAGAAGCTCAAGGTCGTCTTCCAGTCGCGCTTCGGCAAGGCGGAATGGCTGCAGCCCTACGCCCAGCAGACGGTCGAGGAGCTTCCTGCCCAGGGTGTGAAGAAACTCCTGATGATCACGCCGGGCTTCGCCTCGGACTGTGTGGAAACCCTGGAAGAGGTGGCGATCGGCCTCAGGGAAACCTTCGAAGAGGCGGGTGGCGAGAAGTTCTCCGTCGTGCCGTGCCTCAATGATTCTGACCCATCGATCACCATGATGGAGCAGATCGTCCGCAACGAGCTCAAGGGCTGGCTGTAAGCGCTTGACTTGCCGCGACTTCGGCCCGAGATAATCCTTGGTTGAACCGGGGAGGTCGTGTGATGTCGGAAGGTCTTGGCATTTTCGTTCTCATCGTCGTTGCGGTGGTGCTCTTCTACCTGCTCCGCGCCATCCGCATGGTCCCCCAGGGCTACAACTACACGGTGGAGCGTTTCGGCCGCTACATCCGCACGCTGGAGCCGGGGCTGGGCCTGATCGTCCCGTTCATCGACCGCATCGGCGCCAAGCAGAACATGATGGAGCAGGTGCTGGACATTCCCTCCCAGGAGGTGATCACGCGCGACAACGCCATGGTGAAGGTCGATGGCGTCACCTTCTACCAGGTCGTCGATGCGCCGCGCGCCACCTATGAGGTGCGCGACCTCACCAACGCCATCACCAACCTGGTGATGACCAACATCCGCACCGTGATGGGCTCGCTCGATCTTGACGCCCTCCTCTCGCAGCGTGACGAGATCAACTTGAGGCTCCTCAACGTGGTCGACCAGGCCACCCAGCCCTGGGGCGTCAAGATGAACCGCATCGAGATCAAGGACATCGCGCCCCCGCGCGACCTCGTGGAGGCGATGGGCCGCCAGATGAAGGCCGAGCGCGACAAGCGCGCGGCCATCCTCGAGGCCGAGGGCCTGCGCGCAGCGGCCATCCTCAAGGCCGAGGGTGAGAAGCAGTCCGTGGTGCTCGAGGCCGAGGGCCGCAAGGAAGCGGCCTTCCGCGACGCCGAAGCGCGCGAACGCGCCGCCGAGGCGGAGGCCAAGGCCACCGAGGTTGTCTCGATCGCCATCGCGGCGGGTGGTGTCCAGGCGATCAACTACTTCGTCGCCAACAACTACGTGAAGGCGCTTGAGTCGCTGGCCGCCGCGCCGAACCAGAAGGTCATCATGCTGCCCATCGAGGCGTCGTCCTTCCTCGGCTCGCTCTCCGGCATCGGCGAGATCGCGCGGGAAGCCTTCGCCGGCCAGCCTTCCGCAGCACCCCGCCGCCGCGGCAGCGTTCCCGAGTCCGGCTCCGGCACATAGGGAAAGCAGTCCGGCGCATGGAGCATCTCTTCCCCCTTCTCGGCAAATGGGTGTGGTTCGTGGCGGCGGGCATCCTGCTGCTTTTCGAGCTCATGACGCCGGGCGTGTTCTTCATCTGGCTCGCCACCGCCGCCGCGGTGCTCGGCATCCTGGATCTTCTGGTGGACCTGCCGTGGCAGGCGGAGCTCCTGCTGTTCGCCGTGCTCTCGGCTGTCGCCGTCGTCGCCGGCCGGCGCGTCT
>JADCDC010000211.1 GCA_020252385.1 Aestuariivirga sp. | reverse complement strand
TAGAGCGGCGCTGACTCCTCCGGCGAGAGCGGAACGAGGGTCGCGGGATTGCAGTCCCAGAATCCGAGGAACCGCTGGATGACGCCACGCGCATTGTGCTCCGGCGATCCGTGATAGCCGCGGCAATGCCACTTCTGCAGGATCGAGTCCGGGAGGCGGTAGACGTTGTGGATCTGGTTGATGGTGACACCCTGGTTGGCAAGGTGCAATACCTGGTTGTTCATGTGGGCATAGAGGTCGCGCTGGTCGCGCAGAACTTCCTGGATGCGCTCATTGCCCCAACGCGGCCAGTGGTGGGAGGCGAACATGACCTCCGCCTCCTTGCCGAAGCGATGAAGCGCCTCGCTGATGTATTTCGACCAGCGCAGCGGATCGCGCACCTGGGCTCCGCGCAACGTGTAAATGTTGTGCAGCGTCGCCGTGACGTTCTCGGCCATCCACAGGGCCTTCATGTCCGGGAAATAGGTGTTCATCTCGCGCGGCGCTTCGGTGTTCGGCGTGTTCTGGAAAATCATCCTGACGCCGTCGACCTCGAATTCCTCGATCGGTTCGGAAACAGAGCGGGTCGGCGCGATGAGGCCCGGCGTGCCGGCCGAGATCTTGTGCCCGAGCCCTTGCGTGACGAATCCATGCGGTGAAACCGGAAGCAACAGGCCGTACTGGTAGAACAGACGCCGGTTCATGGCGTTTCCAGCAAAGACGTTCTCGGCGATGGTGAAGTCCATGAAGTCGGCGGGTGCGATGATCTGTACCTTGCCGGACGCGATATCCTCATCTTTGAGGTCGAGGCCGCGCACGCCGCCCCAGTGATCGCCATGCGTATGCGAATAGATGACCGCCGTGATCGGGCGGCCTTCGCCCACCTTTTCCTGGAAGAGCTTCGTTGCGGCACGCACCGCTTCCGCCGTGACCAGCGGATCGAACACGATCCAGCCCGTTTTGCCGCGCACGAAGGTTATGTCGGACAGATCGACCCCGCGCACCTGATAGATGCCGGGGATCACTTCATAGAGGCCGTAGTTGTTGTTGAGCCTCGCGATGCGGAGCATCGAGGGGTGGATGCTGTCGAATTCCCTGTCCTCGTTCAGGAACTGGAAGCGCTCCATATCCACGGCATCATGGCCCGCGTCCGCCTTGATCCTGAGATCCGGCATTGGCGCGATGAAGCCCTTCTTCAACTCATCGAAGTCGCGCGCATCGGCGAAGGGGAGATTGGCGGAGGAGCGCTTGAGAGCCTCGATCGTGTGCATCGAGGGAGCCTTGCCTTTAGGGTGAAAGTGCGTGGCGAGGGGGGCTGGGGCCTCCTGCGCCAAGGCCTGGCCCTCATCGAAAAGAGCGCTGCCGCTGATGGCGAAGGCCGCTCCCGTTACGGGGATGCTGGTCACCAATTCTCTTCGCGTGGGCATATTTGAAGTCTCCAAGGTTTCGATAAGGTCGAACGAGCAGATCACATCACAATGGTGTGTTCAACTTGACAGCCTTGACCGAGCGTCCGAATCTGCGGGTATTCAGTCCGTGCCGCAGCCGCGGTTGAAGCAATCGCAACAAAAGACTTGCGCTGCATCCTGCTGCGCGGCCTCTCAGCCTTGCGGAGTAGAACACATGAGTTCGACGTCATTCCCGCAACTCTCTCTAGTGTTCTGTCCTGGGCTGTCTGCTACTGCTCGCCGAAGACCGTCAGGCGGCGCTCTTCGTCGGGAGAGCCAAGAGCGGCCGCGATCGCATCATCCAAGGGCTTCAACCCGCTGCGGTCGAGGCAGGCATCAAATGTTGCAAAGGCTGCACCTTCTCCCAGCGTTCGGCGGCCCAGGATGAACTCTGCCAGTTCCGTTCGGGTCAGCCGCAGGTGGCTGGCGGCTGACGCCTGTGCCGTACCGGTCACAAGCACTCCGTTGCGGAGGTGGAGCGACCAGATGCCGTTCTCGCCCGCGGCCTCGAGCGTGAAGGCGATGTCCTTGCCCTCTGCCGAACGCGGATCGACGAGGAAGCGCAGGAATTCGAGATTGGCCGCCACGGGCGCAGCGGCAAGGTCCTCGACACTCGGCGTTCCCAGCACGGCTCGTATCAGGTTCATGCTGACCGGCACGCCCTTCACCTTGAGCTGGCCCTCGAGGTCCAGCGCCTCGTTCATGTACCAGCCGCGCGCGTTGGCGGAGGTCGTGCGCTGCGCCAGAGCGCGCGCGGCGGTGACGCGGATCTGGCGCGCAGACGCATCGTCCGGGTCAAGCTGAAGGAGCAGCGTCGTGAGACGCAATGCCCATTGCCAGTCCGCGAGCATTCCCGTCGCCGCGGCACTTGCCGCCTGCTTGCGCACGGCATCCGCGCCACCGGCCATGGCGATGGTACGCGAGGCCTCGTCCTTCAGCGACAGCGGGTTGATGTCGTACACGTCATTGCCGAACCAGCCCACCGTGCCGTTGTAGATCTGCCGCACGTGGCTCTCGACCTGGCCGTAATTCTCCCAGCCATCGCGGATCAGGGCGGGAATGTATATGTTCTCGGCGGCTTCGCGCCCGTCCATGCCGCGCGCGATCCAGCGCAATGTCTGGTCATGGATGATTTGCACCTGGTCAGCGGCGCGGCGGATGCTGGCGCGCACATTCTCCTCGCCCGTGACCGGCGCCGAATGGAGGTCGATCAGCACCTCGGCATTGCGGGATTCCATCCAGCGCGCATCCTCGAGGAAGGGGAGCGGATCGCGGAACGGGCCGCCGCGCAGGCTGTAGATGTTGAAGAAGCCACCCGGCACCATGAAGTTCGACATCAGCGCACGACGGGCTGGAAAATGGAAACCGACGCTGTCGGAGGTGTCCGTGCGGTTCGGCGCCACCTCCACCTCCTCACCCGCGATGGTGAAGCGCTCGACCACGCCATGCCGAAACAGGCGCGCTGGCGGAATGTAGCCGGACTTGGCCGTCAGCTTTTCCGGTGTGAAGCCCAGGCGGTTGGGGAATGCGTCCGGCCCCTCGACCGGGTGGAACACGCCGAATTGCGCGGCGGCGCGCGCCCGGTAGAAACCGCTCTTGATGCTGACGCCGGACGAGGCCGTGCGGTTGGCATCCAGCCATTCATGGCCCCAGATCTCCGTTCCCTCGTCCATGAAGGCGGCCGTGCCGTCGGCGTAATGCCAGTGGGTGTAGAGGATGGCCGCCACCTTGATGCGCCCGCCCACCAGACGCTCCAGCGCCGCACGCATTTCCGTCGCGGCGCGGATCGAGTCGCCTGTGTCGATGATGATCCAGCCTTCCGGCGCCTCGACCGCCATGCCCTGGCCCAGCGCCCAGCCGCTCATGATGTAGACGCCCGGTACGACACGGGAGGCGGCGGGCGGTTCCGTGATCCCCCATTTGGCATTCGCCTCCAGCGCGACTTGTGTGGTGACAGCGCCATTGGGACCGGTAACCGTCTCGGGCACCAGCGAGGAGCGGTTCCAGGAGGCGACTTGAGGAACATCCTGTGCTGAGGCCTCGTCCGGGCCAAGGCTCTCACCCACCGCGAGCATCGCCCCCGCAGCTGGAACGGCGTTGAAGACATCGCGTCTGGTCGGCATCCAGGGCTCCTGTTTCAGATTTCGACGGGATGTGCCTTGCTATCACACGCATCGGCCATAAAATGCACTCCGAGGTGCAATCCATGACGACACCGCAAAAGGCACATGAGGCATTGCTCCGGATCGGCTGGCTCAGTTCGCTGTCCGAAAGCAGCAGGAGGAGCCTTCTGGATGCTTCCGAACTACGCCATGCTCCCGCGAACAGCACGCTTTATGGTCTGGAGGATCCGCCAGGAGGCATCTACGGGATCGCCGATGGATTTGTGGATGTTCTGGCGGCGCCAGGCCCCTTCCCAATGCGCCTGGTGCATGTGGCGAGCGTTGGCTGGTGGGTGGGAGAGGCGGCGGCGGTATCGCGAAGCGGTAGGCGGGTCGAACTCAAGACCCGAACGAATGTTACGACCGCCTATGTTTCGGCGAGGAACATGGAACGTCTTGCGGGGCAGGATCCGGTCATATGGCGTGACATTGCCGCCCTCACCGTGAGGCATCTCGACATAGCAATGTTGTATGCTGCATCGTTTGCATCGAGTGATCTGAAGCTGCGCCTTCTGATGACCCTTATGCGTATCATAGGTCCCTCAATCGATCTGAGCAGTTCGTTAACCCTCCCGATCGGACAGTCCGATCTGGCAGAATTGACAGGGCTGTCCCGCAACACGATATCCCGGCTCCTTTCGAAGTTCTCCCAACAGGGATGCGTGGAACGCCACTACGGATCAATCACGGTCGACGTGAACCGCCTGAAGGCGCTCGTGCATAGCTCCTCGACAAAGAACCTGACCTGAGCCGGGTATACCGATCGTGCTGCCCCAACCCCAACACATCCCACGTCAATGACGGAGCGTCTTGCATCCCAAAGCATGGTGCTGGCAAATGCCCGGTAGCGCGACTGTCGGCGGTGGGGATCGAGGCCGCGGTCAGCATCGCGAAGGTGCTGACCTGGTGCTTCAACCATTTCAGGATTGTGCGGATAGCTGGCTCGTTGCCAGCGCTCCATGAGGAGTTGCTCTTCCCTCGGCGACAGGGCTGCAGCAATATGCAGAAAGGCTCGAATTACGCCACAATGCCCGCAAATGAAGAACGGTGTTGAATGTTTGAGACTGCACTTTCACTGATCGGAGGACTGATTCTGCTCTTCGCCGGCGGCGAACTTCTGGTCCGGGGCGCCGTGCAGGTGGCGACGCGGCTGGGTGTTTCACCGCTGGTCATCGGGCTCACACTGGTCGGCTTCGGCACGTCCGCCCCGGAACTCGTGACGTCCGTACAGGCGGCTCTGATTGGATCTCCGGGCATTGCCTACGGCAACATTGTCGGCTCGAACATTGCGAACATTCTCCTTATTCTTGGCGCGTCAGCCTTGCTGGCACCCATCGTGGTCTCGTCCGGCGCACTGAAAAGGGACAGCGTCTTCATGGTTGCCGTCGCCGTGGTCTTCGCCGCGGCAGCTGCGCTCATGCAACTGGGTGTGCTGGTCGGAGTCCTCTTCATCGCGGCGCTCGCGTTCTACGTCTTCACCGCCTTTCGGCAGGAACGTCAGCATGCGGCGGGCGGCCACGGCGCCGCCTATGACAAGTCGATTGCGGCGCAGGGGGTCGATCCGGCCTTCATTCCTGAAGAAAAGCCGGAGCGGTCGGTCGTCATCTCGCTGCTGGTGGCCCTGGCCGGGCTCGGCCTCGTGGTGTTCGGCGGCTTTCTTCTGGTTGAGGGTGCCGTCACGCTTGCCCGGTCTCTCGGCGTCTCCGAGACGGTGATCGGGTTGACGATCGTGGCTGTGGGAACCTCCATGCCGGAACTGGTCACGTCCATCATGGCATCGATCCGCAAGCAGGCTGACGTCGCATTCGGCAACATCGTTGGCTCCAACATCTACAATATCCTGGGGATCGGCGGCTTCACCGCGGTGACTGCGCCATCCGTGGTTCCGCTGGGAATTGTTCGTTTCGACAATGTGGTGATGATCGCAGCCTCCATCCTGCTTGTGGTGGTTGCCTATACCGGCAGGCGCATCAGTCGACCGGAGGGCGGATTGCTGGTGGCGCTCTATATCGGCTATGTGGCGTGGCTCTGGCCATAAACGGATTGACGCAACAGATCGATTGAACCCTTGGCAATGAAAGCTGGGGCAGCGAAGCATACGATTCCACCACGAAGGCATGGCGGATCGACGCGGCGAATGCAATGGCGGAGGCCCCGCCCGGAGACCACCAGGCCGGCTTGAGGAGTCGCCGGCTAAACATGGCCGGTGATCCAGTGGAGGGCGTACCGGCATTGCAGGTGGAACGCCGCCTCGATCTCACGGCCATCCGGCATTCAGGTCGACTGCCGCAATCCCTTCCGCTGTGATGGCGGCTTCAATCTGCGCCTTCAGTCCCGCTTCCCTGTCGAAGCAGGCCTGCACATGCGCCCGCACGGCCATGGCCAGCGCGGTGATGGCCTGGGCATCGAGGGTCACGAACGTGCCGTCCGCCATCTTCCAGTTGATGATGGCGTTGGGGTCAATCTGCGCACCCACCACCGCGCCGATATACTTGGTCTGGCTAACCGCGTCGGTGGCGACAGGCATGCCGTTGAAGGTGGTGCCGCCGGTTTCCTTCTCCCAGCGCAGGCTGGCAAGCTCCGCCAGCTTTCGGGCGCGGAGTTCTTCCAGCGTCGGCAGCGCTGTGCGGACCACCCAACTGCCGTTCTCGATCCCGGTGAAGGCCGAGGCCCCGTTCTCGCGGATGACTTCGTGCCACGTCACCCCCTTGTGAGGAATGTCGGCGGGCTTCTGCGGGAACTGGCGAATGTACTGGAACTGGCCGTCGATCAGGAGGGCATATTCTTTCATGGTGCTCACCTGAATGTCACAGCAGCGAGGGAGGGGCGGCTTGCCGCGCCATACCAATTGTACTGAATGAGTTCACTTTCACCTTTTGCCGGATCAAACCGCTGTCCTGCCATCATCATGACCTTGGCTCCGTTGTGGTCGTAAGTGTCTCCAATCTTATCGGCACCATCGTACATCCACGGATAGTTGCTCTGGGCGTCAGCGGCACAGCCCACGGCGAGAACGTAGTCTCCCGGCTGGCGCGCAATGCTGCCGCTACTCGCATCAACGCCCAAGGTTTGGACCGCAGAGATGCTACTTCCTTTGTCGAGCGGTACTGTCCAGACAGTGCAGCCCTTGGTCGCGCCGGAGAATGTCACCGCGACGGTTGCTGTCGTGCCTGTCGGAACGACCGCCGAAGCGATGGCGGTGACGCAGCTCTTGTTGGAACTGAAATTCGTGTTCTGCACATGGATGGTGGAGGTGACGCCGCCGATGGTCACTCCGGTAACGGTCACTTCGGAAGTGTGATCGCTTCCTGCGGCAATCGCCACGACCACGCGGCGCGTCGAAGACGCCTCGCCAATCGGCCTTGAGGTGTAGGTTTCGGTCGTGAAGGTGCTTCCGAAGCGACTGTCAAACTTTTGGTTGATCGAGTCTACGATGGGGATGGGCGGCACCCCGTCGAAGTTTTGCGGGTTGAGTTCCACAGTCACCGCGCTCCAATCAGCATT
>JADCDC010000210.1 GCA_020252385.1 Aestuariivirga sp. | reverse complement strand
CCCCCACGCATGTGGGGGAGAGGGTGGGGTGAGGGGGGTGGTGCGATGGTCTCCGATGCCAAGAGGGTGGAGCGCGCCGGCCACAAGACTCTTCGGGAACACGCCAAGCGCATGCGGCGGGAGCCGACGCTGGCGGAGGCGCGCTTCTGGCATTATGCGAAGGACCGCGGGATCGGGGATATGAAGTTCCGCCGGCAGGTGGCGGTTGGATCCTACATCGCCGATTTTCTGTGTACGGAGGAATTGTTCATCGTTGAGATCGACGGCGGGCAGCACACGGAGGCGCGCGATGCGGAGCGGGACGCATGGCTCAAGGCGCAGGGTTACCAGGTGCTGAGGTTCTGGAACAGCGATGTGCTGACGGACATGGATGCGGTGGCGGCGACGATCCTCGCGGCGCGCGACGGGACTCGCTGAACCACCCCCTCACCCTGCCCTCTCCCCCACATGCGTGGGGGAGAGGAATGAAGGGGGGCGGCGGAGCGTGTCAGGTCGTTCCCATGATGAAATCGCGGGCCTGTTGCAGCGAGATCACCTCCATCTGACGCTTGCGGGCACCCTTGGCGCTCCAGATCGCGCTGCGATCCGCGAAATCATGATCGCCCCATGACATGTCGATGTCGGCGATGCACAGTGGCAGGCTCTCCTTCCGATAGGCTTCGAGGAGGAATGCCATGGCGGCCCGTGCCATCGGGACAGTCATAATCGACGACGATCGTCTGACGCGCGCCCTGCCCGATCATCGATGGCAAGGTCTGCCGCAGATGGTGCAGGCGGGCGCGGCAGGTGGTGATGATTGATATGCCGGGAACCGCGCGACCTTCGTGCGGCGTGATGGAGGTGGCCGTCGCGATGTCAGGGCGCGCTGATGGGTGTTCCGTGAACTGAAGGACGCCCGAACCCGACGCCATTCTTGGCATTTCCTTATTGGCGGTCTTTTCTCTCTCCGGTTGCCCTGGGGTACAGTTTGGAAAGGTCAAGCGGTGCATTCGATTGCGCCAGCTGCGGCATGCGAAATTCTGTGACCGATGGCGGGATATTCGGAGAGATTGAAAAGGAACGCCTGAGGACGTGTGCAGACGGGCGAGACTCGCGGAAAGAGTTGTCTCCGAGGGCCGGTTGCAGGAAGGCACTGATGCCGGTTTCCGACCAGCGGTTCAACCGGATATGCAACCCGCCGAACGAACCCGGAGGTCTCGCAAGTATCGAATGATTTCAAAAAGCGGATTACCCAACACATCCGGCAACGTCGTTGGAACTTGTTCGGGCGAGCGAACCGCACTACTGTCGCCGAAAACGTTTCCAACCGGGCCCGTTCGACACATGATGGACAAAGCGACCAAGATCTCAAAGCTGGTTGATGGGGGAGACATCTGGCAGGTGTCCCTGAGAACCCTCCGGAAGAACAGCGACTATCGCGGTTCATTCACCGAGATATTCAGGGACGAGTGGGGCACGGTGATCGAACCTGTGCAGTGGAGCGCGGTTCATTCGGTGGCGAATGTGCTGAGAGGCATGCATTTCCACTTGAGACACGACGAGTATTTCTGCCTGCTCAGGGGGCACTGCATGGTCGCCCTGCGGGACATCAGGCCCAATTCGCCGACCGAGAACGTCTCCTCGGTCTTCGAGCTGTTCGGCGATGATCTCGCGGCGCTGTCATTCCCGCGGGGCCTCATCCACGGCTGGTACTTCTTTGAGGACTCGACGCATGTTCAGGCGGTTTCAGAGTCATACTCGGACTATGGAAAGGACGATAACTGGGGGGTTTCCTGGCAGGCTCCCGATCTTGGCATCAAGTGGCCAGACATCTCTCCGATCCTGTCCGAGCGCGCGGCTGGCTTCGCAACCGTCGAGCAGCTCAAGTCCTCGATCATTTCCGGCGTTGGGTTTGCGGATCTAAAGAGCTCCTGAGATTAATGCGATCCAACAGCAATCCTGCAAACGCGGCCCAGAAGATCTGATCGACCCCCTGCGGGCTGGAAATCACATTGGACCAGAAGGCCAGTTCCTCCGCGCGCTCCTCGACCGGGGGGCCGGGGTAGGCCCCTCTCTGGAAGTACAGGATCGTTGGCCTGGCCGCCGAAAAGGGCTTGCAAGCCGGATGAACCATGAACTGATCCCACATGTATAAGTCAGTCGGCATGCCGACGGGCGTCGTGCGCCAGCCGAACTTGAGGCGATCATACATGGCGCGCGAGTGGCCAATGCAGGACAGGCTTCCAACGCGCCTCTTCAGTAATTCAACTTGCGATCCGGGTCCGAAGTAACCGACCCACTGATTGATATCCAGACTCCTGTCCCGCTTGACATCGATGAAGGTCGTGGACACGAAGTCGAACGCCTCAAGCAGCTGACTTATGAACTCGATGTGATGCGGCAGCATCAGATCGCGATCGCACAGGTAGAAGATGTTCTTCCCCCTGGTCTTCTGGATCACCTGATGCCTGTAGGGCTCTCCCCGTCTCTCATGCTTGGGAAAATCGTGAAAGAATATGCGCGGGTCTTCCTTCTGCAGCCTCGAAATGGCTTGCCTCGTCGCGTCCGAAACGCCATCGCCCACGATGTGCACTTCGAAATCCTGCTCCGTCTGATTGCGGATGCTCCCGACCGAGTATCGAAGCAGCGGCCCGCGATCTCCGGTCGTCGGAATGATGACTGTTGCCTTGCATGGCCTCATGCCTGCTCTCCCGAGAGTTCCACAAGCCTGTGAAGCGCCTCGACGACCTCCAATCCCTCGTTGAATGTGCTCCGGGGAGCGGGGCCGCCGTTGAGATAGCGGACGAATTCCAGCAGCTCCAGGTGCAGGGCCGTGGCTTCCGAAAACCTCCGGTACTCCACCCTCAGATCCTGCGTGGAACAGTTCGCATCGCCGTGCAGGATCTTGATCGTGCCCGAGGTGTCATTCTCCATGATCGCGACCCCGTTCTCGCAATGGGCCCTCACCTCCCGCACCTTTTGATCGTACCGGTTGGAGACTTCCAGCACAAAGTAGGGAGACGATCCCAGAATCGCGGTGAGCCCCCTGATCGTGCCGTTGTGCCTTTCCGCGACCGCGGCTCTCGGAACCGGGATTTCGCCGATGACGACCTTTGCGATGGTCAGGTCATGCGGCGCGAGATTCCAGACGGAATCCGTATCCGTTCGCGGACTCGTCCAGTTGGTGCGCGTCGAGCGCATTCCCAGAAGTGCCCCCAATTCGCCGGACTGGGCAATGTCCCGGAGCATCAGTATCCCTGGATGGTAGGTCCAGATGTGCATGATGAACAGCTTGTCCGTGTTGAAGCGCCTGAGCGCCAGGGCGTCCTCGAGCGTGGTGGTCAGCGGCTTCTCGACGAAGACCGGAACGGAGAAGGACAATATGCGTTCGAGAAGGGATCGATGGGTTGAGGATGGCGTGGCCAGCACCACGCCGTCATAGGCAGAAAGATCGGTCCAGCTTTCGAAGACGCCGGCCGCACCGAGGCCCTGGGCGAGGGAATGAACCCCGGGGTTCGTGTCGTAGACGTCGACGCCGGCACCCAGGAGAACCAGCTCCCGCAGTATCTTCGAACCCCACAATCCACATCCGATCAGCGCTATTCTGGAACCCATGACCCACACCCGAGGGCAATGCCGGGACGCTGCCGCCTGCGCCGGATTGCCCGAGACGCCGCGAAGACTAGGGGGCATCCCAATGCCAGTCAACGCAACGACAGAAGAATGTTGATCTTTCGGCCATCGCTGACCGGTAGCCTCGTCCGCTCCGTAGCAGCGAGCTATCCGGCGCGATCGGCGGCGGGACTCACACTGCCTTCTCCGTGGGCCTGGCGGTGCCTGGGATGATGCCTTGCCAAGCTCCGCGATGTGGCCTCAACTCGGGAAACTGAAACGGGGCGAATCTCAATGAGCGGGAAGGCATCGGGGGGCCAGGGGATGGGACTTGGCGCGGTTTCGGGTCTGTTGCTGGTGAGCGCCACGATCCTGGTGCTGGGGGCGCTGTCGTGGGGTGAGATGGTGTTCGCGCCGGCGGCCTTCGCGGTCTTCATCGTGATGGTGGTGTGGCCGCTGCAGGCCTTCCTGGAGCGGCTGATGCCGCGCATGCTGGCGATGCTGATCACGGTGATCGTGACGCTGGTCTCGGTGGTGGCGCTGCTCACGCTGTTCGCCTGGGGGATGAGCGTGGTCGGGCAATGGCTGATCCGCAACGGGGCGCGCTTCCAGGAGCTCTATGCCATGGCGACGGCATGGCTCGAGGGCCACGGCTTTCCGGTGGCGGGGCAGATCTCGGAGACCTTCAACACCGCCTGGATGGTGCGCATGGTGCAGGCCATGCTGGCCCGCCTCAACGGGCTTGCGGGCTTCGCCACACTGGTCTTCGCCTTCGCGGTGCTGGGCCTCCTGGAGGTGAGGCCGCTGGCAAGGCGCCTGGCCGCCGCCAAGGACAGCTTCGGCGGCATCGACATGCTGGCGGTGGGGCGCGAGACGGCGGCGCATTTCCGCACCTACATGCTGGTGCGCAGCGTGGCGAGTGCCGTGACGGGTGCGGTCGTCTGGTTCTTCGCCTACATGGTGGGGCTCGAGCTTCCCGCCGCCTGGGGAGCCATTGCCTTCACCCTCAACTACATTCCCTTCCTGGGGCCCCTGGTGGCCACACTGCTGCCCGCCCTCTTCGCGCTGGTGCAGTTCGAATCCTTTCAGGTGGCGCTGCTGGTGCTGGTCTCACTCACCGTGGTGCAGTTCGTGATCGGCAGCTACCTGGAACCGATCATCACCGGCTCGACGCTGTCGATCTCGCCCTTCGCGGTGATGTTCATGGTGTTCCTGTGGAGCCTGCTGTGGGGGCTGACCGGCGCCTTCATCGGCGTGCCGATCCTCGTGGCGGTGCTGACGATCAGCCGCAGGATCCCTTCCATGCGATGGCTGAACGTGCTGGTGGCGGACGGCAAGGGCTGAGCCCCAGGCTCAGTTATCCTTGAGCTTGCGGTTGTTGTTGGCGTTGCCGCCGCCGGTGTTGCCGTATTCGAAGAACTTGCGGAAAATGCCGGGGGCGACGGCGGAGACCGGGTTCATCTGGAAGCTCGGCTTGTCCACCGTGCCGCCCATGGCGAAGGTGACGCCGATGATGCCCTGCCCCTTGCCGCCCGTGAGGATGTCGCCGAACAGCGGAATTTCGCCCAGCGCCGCGTTGAGCGCATAGGCGGGAATGATGGTGCCGGTGATGTCGATGGCGCCGTCCGACTTGCGGATCAGCCCTTCCGCGCTGGCGCCAAGCTCGGGCCCGCGCACCAGGCTCTCGCCGATCTTGATGAAGCGGCCGTCGGAGGTGAAGGGCAAGGTGAGGCGCTGGAAGCTCAGCGCCTCGCGACGGGGGCCGGCGCGCTTCGGCTTGCCGCGCGCGTCGAGTTCGGCGAGGGCTGCCTCGTTGCGGACCTCGAAATTGCGCAGCACCAGCTTGCCGTCCTTGACCGAGGAGCCCTCGCTCTCCAGCAGCGCATAGAACTCGATCTGGCCGCCCGCCACCTTGGAATAGAGGTTGGCGGCCCGGATCGCCGCACCGCCGTCACGCCCGTTGATGCGCATCTCGCGCCCGCCGGCGACGGGCGTCACGCGGAACACCACGGGCTGGCCGCTGAGGAAGTCGCCCTCGATCTCCGCCTCCTCGAGGCGGCCGGCGCGCGCCACGAGGCTGCCCTTGACGCTGCGCACGATCTCGCCGCGGTTGGCATGCAGATTATCGAGCGCGAGGTTGACGCGCACCGGCTTCTCGATCCCCGCCGGTGTGGGCTGCTTTCCGGCATCGCCCGGGTCGCCCTTGTTGCGCGAACCGAACATCGAGCGGATCAGGGGGCGCGCATCGAAGCTCTTGCCCTTGATCGATATGCTGGTGGCGTCCGGATCATTCGAGATCTCGGCCGCGAAGATGTTCTCCTCCGAGAGCCGCACCTCGCTGAAGCTGGCGGCGCGCATGCCCTTGCGCTTGGGCGCCAGGCTGATCGAGCCCTTGACCGAGAGCCCCTTGCCGGTGATCACCAGGTCCTCGACGCGCGGGCCCTTCTCGCCCTTCGAGAAGTAGGTGAGCGTTGCCTTGGTGCCGGAGGTTGCCGGGCGGAACCAGCTGATCGGCTGCACGCGGAGCTCGACCTCCTTGAGGTCGGCCTTGACGTCCACCCGGCCCTCGGGATCGCCAAGGTCGGGGATGGTGGCGGTGACGCCCACGGGACCGCGCGCGAAGGTGCCGAGATCGATGCCGAGCGACTGGCGCTGCTCGCCGTCGAGCTCCGTCTCGATCACCGCCGACTGGCGGAACTCAGGTGCGGGCCCGCGCTGCCACTGGAGCCTGGAGGGGATGCCGGCGATGTCGGCCGGGCCCTCCGCCTTGAACACGCCCTTCTCGACGGTCAGCGCGATGTCGCCCTTGGTGATGTCGATGCCGGGCAGCGCATCCTTGAGCGCGGTGTTGGCGAGCTTCGCCTT
>JADCDC010000021.1 GCA_020252385.1 Aestuariivirga sp. | reverse complement strand
GACGCTGTCCGAGGGCGCCTGTGGCGCCTCCGAGACGGCCTTGGGCTTGTCCACCGGATAGAAGGTATAGGACAAGGTGATTTCCTTGATGCCCGCGGCATCGGGATCCTCGAGCAGGTCGGGATCGACGAAATAGGACACCGGCATCTCGATCGATTCGCCGGGCTGGAGCGTCTGCTCGGTGAAGCAGAAGCACTGGATCTTGTTGAAGTAGGCGCCCGCCTGCACCGGCGTCACGTTGAACACCGCGGTGCCGGTCACCGGCTTGTCGGAGATGTTGGTGGCCTTGTAGTAGGCCATGTTCTGCTCGCCGACCTTCACCGTCATCGAGGTCTGCATGGCGTGGAAGGACCAGGCGAGGTTGCCCGAGGTGTTGGCGTCGAAGCGCACGGAGATGGGGCTGTCGGTGGCACGTTCCGGGGCTGCCTCGGCGCGCTGCGTCGTGCCGCCGAAGCCGGTCACCTGGCAGAACAGCCGGTAGAGCGGCACGGCGGCATAGGACATGCCCACCATGCCGGCGGCAACGCTGGCGGCGATCAAGGCCACGCGGAGGTTCTTGGCGGGATCCTGCGGGCGCATCAGAACGACCTCTGCGCCACGGCGCCGCCGAGATGAACGAGCGTGGTGATGAAGAACAGCACCACCATTGCGCCGAGGATCAGCGCCACCGCGATTGCCCGCTTGCGGCGGCGGGCCATGTCCTCGGGGCCGAAGGGAGTTTCCGTCATGATGTCTTTCATGCGAGTACCGGCGGGAAGAGCGGCAGTCCGAGCGCACGTTCCAGCAGGATCAGCGCGAAGACCACGAACAGCCACAGGGTGGAGAATCCGAAGAGCTTCTTGCAGGCGGCCTCGGCTTCCGCACCTTCGCGGATCGCGAAGACCTGCCAGGCGTGCCAGATGAACATGGCGCCAAGGCCGGCGTTGGCCAGCGTGTAGAGCCAGCCCACCGTGCCGGTGAGTGCCGGAAGCAGCGTCACGGGAACCAGCACCAGCGTGTAAAGCAGGATCTGGCGGCGGGTCTCGTCCGCACCCGCCACCACCGGCAGCATGGGCACGCCCGCCTCGGTGTAATCGGCGTTGATCTTCTTCCACAGCGCCAGCGCCCAGAAATGCGGCGGCGTCCAGACGAAGATGATGAGGAACAGCGCGATGGCGCCAAGGTCGATCGAACCCGTGACCGAGGCCCAGCCCACCATGGGCGGGAAGGCGCCCGCCGCCCCGCCGATCACGATGTTCTGCGGCGTCAGCCGCTTCAGCCACATGGTGTAGATCGCGATGTAGAAGAAGATGGTGAAGGCGAGGAGGGCCCCCGCCAGCCAGTTGACGAGAAGACCCAGCACCAGGACCGAGCCCACCGCCAGCGTCATGCCGAAGCCCAGCGCCTCCTCGGGCGTGATCGTGCCCTTCGGCACCGGCCGCTTCGAGGTCCGCTTCATCACCGCGTCGATGTCGGCGTCATACCACATGTTGAGGGCGCCCGCGGCCCCGGCACCCACCGCGATCGCCAGCAGCGCCACGAAGCCGAGCCACGGATGGATCGTGCCCGGCGCCGCGATCAGCCCCACGAAGGCCGTGAAGATGACAAGCGACATCACGCGCGGCTTGAGGAGCGCGAAGTAATCGCCGACGCTGCCCTGGCCGCCGGTGATGGCGGCCGGGGAGTCGGCGGTGTGGCTGTTGGCGTCGCTCATCAGCTGTCTTCGTTACTTGATCACCGGCAGCGTGTTGAACTGGTGGAACGGCGGCGGCGAGGACAGCGTCCACTCCAGCGTCGTCGCACCGGAACCCCACGGATTGTCGGCCGCCTGCTCCTTGCGGGAATAGGCCTGGAACACGCCGTAGAGGAAGATCAGCACGCCGATGGCCGAGAGGTAGGAGCCATAGGAGGAGATCTGGTTCCAGCCGGCATAGACCTCCGGATAGTCGATGTAGCGGCGCGGCATGCCCGCAAGGCCCAGGAAGTGCTGCGGGAAGAACACGAGGTTCACGCCGATGAAGGTGACCCAGAAATGCACCTTGGCGATGGTCTCGTTGTACATGTAGCCGGTGATCTTCGGGAACCAGAAGTACCAGCCCGCGAAGATCGCGAACACCGCGCCGAGCGACAGCACGTAGTGGAAGTGCGCCACCACGTAGTAGGTGTCGTGCAGCGCGCGGTCGACGCCGGCATTGGCCAGCACCACGCCCGTAACACCGCCCACGGTGAACAGGAAGATGAAACCGATGGCCCAGATCATCGGGGCCCTGAACTCGATCGAGCCGCCCCACATGGTGGCGATCCACGAGAAGACCTTCACCCCTGTCGGCACCGCGATGATCATCGTGGCGGCGATGAAATAGGCCTGCGTGTCGGCATCCATGCCCACCGTGTACATGTGGTGCGCCCACACGATGAAGCCCACGACGCCGATCGCCACCATGGCATAGGCCATGCCGAGATAGCCGAACACCGGCTTCTTCGAGAAGGTCGCCACGATGTGCGAGATGATGCCGAAGCCCGGCAGGATGAGGATGTAGACCTCGGGGTGGCCGAAGAACCAGAACAGGTGCTGGAACAGGATCGGGTCACCACCCGCCGACGGCACGAAGAAGGCGGTGCCGAAGTTGCGGTCCGTCAGCAGCATGGTGATGGCGCCCGCCAGAACCGGCAGCGACAGCAGCAGCAGGAAGACGGTGACCAGCACCGACCACACGAACAGCGGCATCTTGTGCAGCGTCATGCCAGGTGCGCGCATGTTGAAGATGGTGGTGATGAAGTTGATGGCGCCGAGGATCGAGGAGGCGCCCGCGATGTGGAGCGACAGGATCGCGAAGTCCATCGCCGGGCCGGGCTGGCCGGTGGTGGAGAGCGGCGGGTAGATCGTCCAGCCGCCGCCAACGCCATAGGCTCCGGCCGGGCCCTCGACGAACATCGAGATCAGGAGCAGCGCCAGCGCGGGCGGCAGCAGCCAGAAGGAGATGTTGTTCATGCGCGGGAAGGCCATGTCGGGCGCGCCGATCATCAGCGGCACGAACCAGTTGCCGAAGCCGCCGATCATCGCCGGCATGACCATGAAGAAGATCATGAGCAGGCCATGCGCGGTCACGAACACGTTGTACATGTGCTTGCCGGCATCGATCGCGGCCGCCTCGGGCGTGCCGTAAACCATGGAGGCAAGTCCGGCGAAATACTGGATCCCGGGCTCGGAGAGCTCCATGCGCATCACGATCGACAGGAAGCCGCCGATGACGCCGGAGAAGATCGCGAACCACAGGTACATCGTGCCGATGTCCTTGTGGTTGGTAGAGTAGACGTAGCGCTTCCAGCCCGTCGGGTGGCCGTGGTCGTCGTGTGCGGTTGCTGCGTGTGCCATTCTTTTTGTGCCTCTTCCCGAGTTAGTTCTGCGCCAGCTGGTCCTTGGCCGCGAGCCTTGCGGTCACATACTTGTGGGCCTCCTCGACGCCGGCTGTCTGCGCCTTCTGCGCCCAGGCATCATAGTCGGCCTGCTCCAGCACGATCACCTCGATCGGCATGTAGGCGTGGTCCTTGCCACAGAGTTCCGAGCACTGGCCGAAGAACACGCCGGTGCGCGTCGCCTTGAACCAGTCCTCGTTGAGGCGGCCCGGAATGGCGTCGATCTTCATGCCGAAGGACGGGATCGTCCAGGCATGGATGATGCCATCGGGGTCGGAGGTGACGATGAGCTTCACCGTCTTGTTGACGGGGACGTAGACCGGCGCATCGGTCTTGAGCAGGTAGGGCACGTTGGCGGCCCTGGCCGTCTCGATGTCGCGGGCGTTCTCGTCGAGCGAGGCGGTGAAGGAGACCTTCGCCGATCCATCCTCGTTGAGGCCCAGATCGGGATATTCATAGGTCCAGTTCCAGCCGGGGTTGCCGATCACCTTGATCGTCATGTCGGCCGCCGGAATGTCGCGCTGCAGGTAGAGGAGCCTGAAGGACGGGATGGCGATGATCACCAGGATCAGGATCGGCACCACCGTCCAGATCACCTCGATCGTCGTGTTGTGCGTGGTGCGCGAGGGGACCGGGTTCGCCTTGGCGTTGAACTTCACCATCACATAGACGAGCAGCCCAAGTACGAAGAGCGTGATCAATGTGATGATCGGCAGCAGCAAGCCGTTGTGGAACCAGTGAATTCCCTCCATCGACGGGGATACGGCCTCCTGCAGGCCCATTTGCCACGGCTTGGCGTAGCCCTCGATGGCTTGGGCCTCGGACATGCCCGCCAGAAGGCCGAAAAGGCCGGTTAGAGCCGTCACCGTGCTGCGAAACGTCATCGTCACCCTCTCTTAATCCAAGCCCTTGCAAACTGGTGCAAGGCGGCGGGCCGGAGCTGTCCCTCCGGTCCTCGGCCCCCGGGATTGTGAACCACATTCGGAAGGCTCCCGCAACGGGGGCAGGCGCGGCAAAACGTCATTGCGGAGGCGG
>JADCDC010000209.1 GCA_020252385.1 Aestuariivirga sp. | reverse complement strand
CTTCAGGTGGGAGGCCTTCTGGCCGGCGCGGTGCTCACCGAGACGATCTTCTCCTGGCCCGGTGTGGGCAAATGGCTGATCGAGTCGATCAACCGCCGCGACTATCCGGCCCTTCAGGGCGGCATCCTGCTGATCGCCACCATCGTGATCCTGGTCAATCTCATCGTCGATCTGCTCTACGGCCTCATCAACCCGAGAATTCGCCATGCCAAGTGACGCCGCCCTTCCCGCCGTGACGAGCGCAGCACCACCCGGCCCCTTCCGCGCCTTCTGGCGGGCATTCCGGGAAAACCGCGGCGCGGTCATCGGCCTCGTCGTCCTCTGCTTCGTGCTGTTCATCGCCATCTTCGCCAATGTGCTGGCGCCGCACTCGCCCATCGAGCAGTACCGTGGATTCACCAAGCTGCCGCCCTTCTGGATGGAGGGCAGCGATCCGCGCTTCATCCTCGGCACCGACGCGGTGGGCCGCGACACGCTCTCGCGACTGATGTATGGCGCGCGGGTCTCGCTCTTCATCGGCCTCGCGGTGATGGTGGTGTCGATGGTGGCCGGCATCGCGCTGGGCCTTGCGGCCGCCTTCTTCGGCGGCATCATCGATGTGCTGATCATCCGCGTCATGGACCTGATCCTCGCCATCCCCTCGCTGGTGCTGGCGATCCTCATCATCGCCGTCATCGGCCCCAACCTCACCAACACCATCGTCGCCGTCACCATCGTCGGCCTGCCGCGCTATGTGCGGCTGGTGCGCGCCTCGGCACTCACCGAACTCACCAAGGATTACGTGACGGCCGCCAAGGTCTCCGGCGTCGGCAAGTTCCGGCTGATGACGGTCACCGTGCTGCCGAACTGCCTGGCACCTCTGATGGTGCAAGCGGCACTCGGCATGTCGGGCGCCATTCTGGAGGCGGCGGGGCTCGGCTTCCTCGGGCTTGGCGCGCAGCCGCCGACGCCGGAATGGGGCTCAATGCTGGCCGACACGCGCGTCCTCATGATGTCTCACCCCTGGGTGATGGCATTCCCGGGAATCGCCATGCTGATCACGGTGCTGGCCATCAACCTTCTGGGCGATGGCCTGCGCGATGCGCTCGACCCGCGGCTCAGGAGGAGCTGAGCCATGGCGATGCTCGAGATCGAGAACCTCACCGTCGAGTTCAAGACCGGCTCCGGCTATTTCCGCGCGGTCGATGGCGTGTCGCTCCGCGTCGACAAGGGCGAGGTGCTGGCCATCGTGGGCGAGTCGGGCTCGGGCAAGTCCGTCTCCATGCTGGCCGTCATGGGCCTCCTGCCATGGACCGCGCGGGTGACGGCCGACCGCATGAGCTTCGAGGGACAGGACCTTCTGGGGCTGTCCACCAATGACCGGCGGCGGATCATCGGCAAGGACATCGCCATGATCTTCCAGGAGCCGATGTCGAGCCTCAATCCCTGCTTCACGGTGGGCTTCCAGATCATGGAGGCGATGAAGGAGCACCTCGACCTCGACAAGAAGCAGCGCCGCGCGCGCGCCGTCGAGCTCCTGAGCCTCGTCGGCATTCCTTCGCCCGAACAGCGGCTCTCCGCCTTTCCGCACCAGCTTTCGGGCGGCATGAGCCAGCGCGTGATGATCGCCATGGCGATCTCCTGCAATCCGAAGCTCCTGATCGCGGACGAGCCGACGACCGCACTCGACGTGACGATCCAGGCGCAGATCCTGGAGCTGCTGGTGAAGCTGCAGCGCGAGACCGGCATGGGCCTCGTGCTGATCACCCATTCCATGGGCGTGGTGGCGGAGACGGCCGAGCGCGTCAGCGTGCAGTATGCCGGCCAGAAGGTGGAGGAGCAGCCGGTGTCCGATCTGTTCCGCGACCCGCACCATCCCTATACCGCGGCACTCCTCTCCGCCCTGCCCGAGCGCGCCACGGGCCGCAGGCTTCCCTCGATCCCCGGCGTGGTGCCTGGGCAGTTCGACCGGCCGCCGGGCTGCCTCTTCGCGCCGCGCTGTCAGCTCGCCACCGAGCTGTGCCGGACCACGGCGCCGCCGCGCATCATGGGAGCGCTCTGCCATTACGCGCTGAAGGACGGCGTGCCGCAGGGCCACCCCGGCAAGGAGGCAGCGGCATGAGCACCGTCGTCGCCGCATCGAACCTTACCCGCCACTACACGGTCTCGCGCGGGGCCTTCGCGAAGCCCGCCACGCTGAAGGCACTGGACGGTGCGAGCTTCACCCTGGAGCGCGGCAAGACGCTGGCCGTCGTCGGGGAATCGGGCTGCGGCAAGTCCACGCTGGCGCGCCTCGTCACCATGATCGAGCAGCCGACCGCGGGCTGGCTCACCATCGCCGGCGAGGAGATCGTGGGCGCCAGTGCGGCCACTTTGAAGATGCTGCGCCCCAAGGTGCAGATCGTGTTCCAGAACCCCTATGGCTCGCTCAATCCGCGCCAGAAGATCGGGCATGCACTGGAAGAACCGCTTCTCGTCAACACGTCGATGAGCGCCACGGAGCGCACCCGGAGGGCGCGGGAGATGATGGCGAGCGTGGGGCTGCGGCCCGAGCACTACGACCGCTACCCGCACATGTTCTCGGGCGGCCAGCGCCAGCGCATCGCCATCGCGCGCGCCCTGATGCTGGAGCCCGAGGTTTTGGTGCTGGACGAGCCCGTCTCGGCGCTCGACGTGTCGATCCAGGCACAGGTGCTGAACCTGCTGGCCGACCTGCAGGAGCGGCACAAGTTGGCCTATCTCTTCATCAGTCACGACCTCTCGGTCGTTCGCCACATCGCGGATGAGGTGATGGTGATGTATCTGGGCCGCGCGGTGGAACAGGGCCCGCGCGACTTGATCTTCGGCAATCCGCAGCATCCCTATACGCGCGCCCTGCTCTCCGCCACGCCGCAACCCGACCCGACCCGCAAGCGCGAGCGGATCGTGCTCTCGGGCGAACTGCCCTCGCCCTTGAACCCGCCCACCGGCTGCACCTTCCATCCGCGCTGCCCGTGGCGTTTCGAGCCCTGCCCGGTCGTCAATCCCGCCCTCCTTGCACATGAGGGGAGCCTCGTGGCATGCCATGCGGTGAACCCTCCTCCAGCGAGTACGGAAGCAGCCTGACATGTCCACACGTGCGGAACTCTCGACCGGCGAGGCGCTCGTCGGCCTGCTCGAGGCCTATGGCGTCGACACGATCTTCGGCATTCCGGGGGTCCACAATGTGGAAATGTACCGCGCCCTGCCGCGCTCGAAGATCCGCCACGTGCTGGTGCGGCATGAGCAGGGTGCCGGCTTCATGGCGGATGGCTATGCGCGGGCCACGGGCAAGCCCGGCGTGTGCTTCACCATCACGGGGCCCGGCCTCACCAACATCCTGACGCCGATGGGCCAGGCCTGGTCCGACTCGAGCAATGTGCTGGTGATCTCATCCGCGCTCGACATCAAGGATTCCGCGCAAGGCCGCGGGCGGCTGCATGAGATGATCGACCAGCGCGGGGCGGCGGCCGCCGTCACCGGCCTCCACATGCGCGCCTATACGCCGAAGGACGTGCGCGACGGCATTGCCAGGGCCTTCGCCCATTTCGCCAGCCAGCGGCCACGGCCCGCCTATCTCGAGATTCCGCTCGACCTCCTGAAGGAGCCGGCGGGCGAGGGCTGGACGGCGCGCGGCTTGCCGGCCATCGCCACACCGCCGGTCCATCAGATCGACCAGGCGGTCGAAAGGCTCAATGGCGCGGCCTCGCCGCTCATCATCCTGGGCGGCGGGGCGCTCCATGCGGGTGCCGCGGCCCTCGAGATCGCGGAGAAGCTGAAGGCCCCCATCATCACCACGACGGCGGGCAAGGGTGCCGTACCGGCCGATCACCCGCTGTGCCTCGGCTATGTGATGGGACGGGCGGGGGTGTGGCGCATGCTGAGGAAGTCCGACGCCATCCTGTGCGTGGGCTCCGAACTCTCCGAGACGGACTTCTGGACCGATGAACCGGCGATCGAAAGGAACCTGATCCGCATCGACATCGATCCGGCGGTGATGAGCCGCCCGCACACGGCGGAGATCGCCATACTGGGCGATGCACGCGCGGCGCTGGAGGCCATCGCCAAGGGTGTCATCGCCCGTGACGGGGCGGCACGCGCCGGCTTCGACATGGGCGAGCCCGATCCGCTGCGCGCCATGTTGGCCCAGGTGCTCGCCGTGATCCGCCAGGAACTGCCGCCCGAGACCGTGATCTGCTCCGACATGACGCAGATCGCCTATGCCGCGAACGAGATCTTCCCGGTGTCCGTGCCGCGCACATGGCTCCACCCCGTGGGCTTCGGCACGCTGGGCTTCGCCCTGCCGGCCGGGATCGGCGCCAAGTTCGGCGTGGGCGAACGGCCGGTGGCGGTGATGATCGGTGACTATGGCCTCCAGTACACGATCAACGAACTCGGCACTGCGGCGGAACACGGGCTGCAGCTGGTGATCCTGATGTGGAACAATGATGCGCTGGGCCAGATCCGCGACGACATGGTGAACAAGGGCATCCAGCCCAATGCCGTGACCTTGCGCAATCCCGATTTCCAGGCGCTCGCCCGCGCCTATGGCGTCAGGGCGGAGAAGCCCCAGAGCCTCGCGGCGCTGGCGGAGGCGATCAGGGCGGCACTCCGGGCCGAGGGCCCGACCCTGATCGAGATGACGCCGCGCATGGTGCCGCGCACGGACCATGGATAGCGCGGTCATCTTCGACGTCGACGGGGTGCTGCTCGACCTCACCCCGGCGGAGGAGGATGCCTTCTTCCTGCCCTTCGCGCAGCGCTATGGGCTGACCGGCCTGTCGCGCGACTGGGACAGCTACAGGGTGCGCAACGATGAGCACATCATCGCCGAGATCATCGAGCGGCACGGCCTGCCGCCGCAGGACGGCGAGGCGCTGGTTGCGGATTATCTGGCGATCCTCTCATCCGGCGCCGTGCCGCCACGCGCCATCCCGGGAGCGGCAGGCCTGCTGAAGCGGCTGTCCGGCAAGAGGCGGCTTGGCATCGCCACGGCGAACCTGCTCTCCGCCGCGAGGCTCCGGCTTCTTGCCTCCGGGCTGTGGGCCCATGTCGAGGCCCTGGCCTTCGGGGCGGAGGGCTCGGGCCACAAGCGGGAAACGGTCGCGAGGGCCATCGCGGCGAGCGGCCTGCCGCGGGAGCGCATCGTCTATGTGGGCGACAATCTGAATGACGTGGAAGCAGGCCTTGGCAATGGCGTGCACTTCATAGGCTTCTCGGAGGATGCCACACGGCGGCAACGCCTCGCCAAGGCAGGCGCGGTCCATGTGGCGGGCGATCACGCCCGGACGGCGGATCTCATCGCCGCCCTCCTCACATAGATTAGGCCGGCGCTGCGGGGGGAGTCAGCGCCGGCCTTCTTAACGGCTACAGGGAGGGAGCCGTTTACATCTTCGGCATGATGACCGCGTCGATGACGTGGATCACGCCGTTGTCGGCGACGATGTCGGCCTGGACGACGGTGGCGCCGTCGACCTTCACGCCATTGGTGCCGTTGACGGTGATCTCGCCACCCTGCACGGACTTTGCCATGGTCTCCTTGCCGGCCACGTCGGCGGCCATGACCTTGCCGGGCACCACGTGATAGGTGAGGATAGCCACGAGCTTGTCCTTGTTCTCGGGCTTCAGAAGGTCGTCGACGGTGCCGGCCGGCAGCTTGGCGAAGGCCTCATCCGTCGGGGCGAAGACGGTGAACGGGCCGGTGCCCTTGAGCGTGTCGACGAGGCCCGCGGCCTGGACGGCAGCGACCAGCGTCTTGAAGTTGCCGGCGGCGACGGCGGTGTCGACGATATCGGCGGCGTAAGCCTGGGCCGAGAGGGCGAAGCTCGAAACCGCGAAGGCGGCGGCGGCGGCGATATTGCGAAGACGGTTCATTGGGAACTCCCTATTGTCATCAGTGACAGGGCAGTTTACGGGCTCGCCCCCCGCCCGGTTCCCCCCCGCGACTTCACAATAAGTTTTTCGTCCTTTGCTGATCCACCACAGGTCTGACATATTCCCTTCACACACAAGAACAACCAGAGATAATCCAGCAGGGCCCGGCACATGAGCGGCGAGACGACCGAGACCGAAAGCCAGTTCGCGATCCTGAAATCGCGCAGCTTCCTGCCCCTGTTCGTCACCCAGGCGATCAGTGCCTTCAACGACAATGCGGTGCGCAACGGCATCGCCATCCTCATCACCTTCGACCTGGCCGTGCGCTTCGGCTTCGACGCGACGCTCTTCGTGCAGGCGGGGCTCGCCCTGTTCATGCTGCCCTATTTCCTGTTCTCGGCCATCGCCGGGCAGCTCGCCGACAAATACGACAAGGCGAAGCTCGCCCGCTGGATCAAGATCTTCGACCTCGCCGCCATGGTCTTCGGCGCCTTGAGCCTGTGGCTCGAGAACCCCTGGATGCACCTGACGGTGCTGTTCCTGGCCGGCACCACGGCCGCCTTCTTCGGGCCGATCAAATACGGCATCCTTCCGCAATATCTGCGGCGCGACCAGCTGATCGCCGGCAATGCACTGATCGAGCTCGGCACCTTCGTCACCATCCTGCTCGGCACGCTCTATGGCGGCTTCCTGGTGCTGGACGACTGGGGCAGGCCCGTGCTCGCCATCACCATCATCATCCTCGCGGTGATCCAGCTCGGCTGCGCCTTCCTGATGCCCTCGGCACCGGGCGACAGCTCGATCGTCTTCGACTGGAACGTGCCGCGCCAGACCATGAAGCTCCTGTCCTACGCCAGGGAACGCGACGACGTGTTCTGGTCGGTGATGGGGGCCTCGTGGTTCTGGTTCCTCGGGGCCGCCATTATGGCGCAGCTCCCGGTCTTCACGCGGGACG
>JADCDC010000208.1 GCA_020252385.1 Aestuariivirga sp. | reverse complement strand
GCGCCCGCACCTCGTTCCCTCACCTCGAACCAAACCTGTGGAGAATGCCCCCTCATACCCCGGGGAGCGCGCGCTGTCAAGGATTATAATCCTTGCCCGACTTCAAACCTCCGCCCTGACCGCCACATGTGACATGGCGGCCCGCAGCGCCGCCGGCTTCAGGGGCTTCCGCAAGAGGTGCACGTCATGCGCCACCGCGAGGTCGGCGACCGCGGGCGTGCGGTCTGCGGTGATGAGCACCGCGGGGATGGGCCTCCTGGCCCTGGTCCTCAGCGTACGGATGACCGAGATCCCGTCCTCGTTGTTGAGGTGATAGTCCGCGAGGATCATGTCGACCTTGCCGTCCCATTGCGCCAGCGCCTCGATCGCCTCGTCGAGGCCCGTGGCCGTCTGGACGGTGTTGCCCCAGCCCGACAGCAGCAGCTGCATGCCTTCGAGAATCGGGCGCTCGTTGTCGATCACCAGCACGCGGAAGGCGCCCGAGAGGGCGGGCGGCTGCACCTTGCGGGGCCTTTGCGGGGCGGCGGCGGGCTTCACGCCCTCCGCCAGCGGAATGTCGATGGCGAAGACGGAGCCCTTTCTGAGCCGCGAGCGCACATGGACAGGCGCCTCCAGCACCTTCGCCATGCGCTCCACGATCGACAGGCCCAGTCCGAGGCCGGAGGTTCCGTCGCCATCGGTGTGGAGGCGCTGGAACTCCTGGAAGATCAGGTCGAACTTCTCCTCCGGAATGCCCGGCCCCGTGTCATGCACCTCGATCCGGACCATGTTGCCGTGGCGCCGGCAGCCCATCAGCACGCGGCCCTCGCGCGTGTACTTGATGGCGTTGGAGACGAAGTTCTGCAACACGCGGCGCAGCAGCTTGCGGTCCGAGTTGAGGGTGAGGTTCGAGCCGACGACCCTGAAGGTCAGCCCCTTCTTGCGCGCCGCGGGGCCGAATTCCAGCGCCAGCGCCTGCAGGATGTCGTCGATGCGGAAGGGGGCGTTCTCGGCCTTCATGGCGCCCGCGTCGAGGCGCGAGATGTCGAGGAGCGCGGAGAGGATCTCCTCCACCGCCTCGAGCGAGGAATCGACGTTCCGGACCAGTTCCCCGTCCTTCGAGCGCTTCATGCGCTCGACCAGCGTGGAGGTGAAGAGGCGCGCGGCGTTGAGCGGCTGCAGGATGTCGTGGCTCGCCGCCGCGATGAAGCGCGTCTTGGACAGGTTGGCGGCGTCGGCATCGGCCTTGGCGGAGGCCAGCGCCTCGTTGAGCCGTGTCAGCTCCGCCGTGCGCTCCTTCACGCGCAGTTCGAGCGATTCATTGACGCGCTGCAATTCCTCCGCGGCGAGCACGCTCTCCGTGGCGTCGATCACGGTGACGACCACGCCGCCGTCCGGCATCGGGCTCGAGCGGAACTCGAACACCTGGCCGGTATCGAGGCGGCGCTCGCGGAACGGCTCATGCGTCAGCGCGATGCGGCGCACCCTGTCGTCCGCCGCCGCCTTGCCGCTTGCCGTGCGCGCGAGAAATGCGTCGAGCACCTCGGTGATCGGCGTTCCCACGCGGTTCAGGTCGCTGCCCAGCCCCAGGAACTTCTGCAACGTCGAGTTCCAGCAGATCAGCGTCATGCCGGGCTCGAACACGGCAAGCCCCTGGTCGACGTTGTCGATCGCCGATTGCAGCAGGTCGCGGTTGTGCTGGATCGCGGCGGAGGCATCGTCGAGAAGGCGCATGGCGCCGCGCGCATGGGTCGAATGGCGCTCCAGCATCAGCGCGATGACGAGCCGTGCTGAGGCCACACCCACCGCACTGGCGAGGAGATGCTCGGCGAAGCGGATCAGCCGCACGTCGGCCTCCCCGCCGCGCGTGCCGATCTGGCCCTGCTGCGCCCGGAAGCCCTCGAAGGCGGCGCGTGCGCGGTCAGTGCCGATGTAGCGCGCCACCGTGTCCTCCAGCCGGTCGGCGGTCACCGCGGTGCGCCACAGCTTGAAGCCGGTGCCCGAGCCCGACTGGATGTCGCGCGCCACGAAGGAGGTTGCCTGCACCCTTTCGATGGGGGTCGGAAGCCGCATCAGCGAGCCCGCCACATAGGCCGTGACATTGGCAAGCAGGCTCCAGATCACGCCATGGGTCAGCGGGTTGAACTCCATGGCGAAGAGGGTCCGCGCCTTGAGGAGCCCGATGCCGAACAGCCCCTCGTCCAGGAAGCCGCGCCCGATCCAGCCCGCATCCGCGAAGGAAGGCAGCAGCAGCGTGTAGAACCAGACGAGGAAGCCCGCCGAAATTCCCATCATGGCGCCGAGCGCGGTGGCGCGCCGCCAGACGAGGCCGCCGAAGAAGGCAGGCGCGAACTGGGCGACCGCGGCAAACGAGATCAAGCCCACCTGGGCAAGGGCCGCCGATTCGCCGATCATCTGGTAATAGGCATAGGCCAGCACGAGGACGAAGATGATCGCGAGGCGGCGGATCAGCACCAGCGTGCCGCCCATGTCCTTGTGCACCGTGGCGCGCTCCACCTGGCGGCGCAGCAGCATCGGCACGACCAGGTGTTGCACACCATGATCGACAGAGCGATGCATTCGACGATCACCATGGCGGTCGAGGCCGAGAGCCCGCCGAGGAAGGCGATAAGCGCGAAGGTGGCACTTCCGGCCTGGACGGGAAGCGCCAGCACGAAGGTGTCGCCATGCGCCGAAGGCAGCAGCAGGAGGCCCGCCACCGCGATCGGGATGACGAACAGGTTGATCGCCACCAGATAGGCCGGGAAGAGCCAGGCGGCGCGGCGGACCTCCTCGCGGCTGGCGTTCTCCACAGCCGCCACGTGGAACTGCCTTGGCAGCAGGATGATGGCGAAGGCCGAGAGGAGCGTCATGGTCAGCCACTGCCCGCCGTCGAGCCCGCCGGAGAACAGCCCGGTGACGGCGGGGTCGGCCGTGGCGCGCTCCATGAAGGGGCCGATGCCGCCCATCACCCCGAACACCACGAAGCAGCCGACCGCGATGAAGGCCAGGAGCTTCACCAGCGATTCGACGGCGATCGCCAGGATCATGCCGTCCTGGTGCTCGGTCGTGTCGATGTGGCGGGTGCCGAACAGGATGGCGAAGATCCCCATGGTGATCGCCACGAACAGCGACAGCCCGTCGAGCCCGGTCGAGGGGCGGAGCACCTCGCGTGACCATTCGGGCTCGGCGATCAGCACCGAG
>JADCDC010000207.1 GCA_020252385.1 Aestuariivirga sp. | reverse complement strand
CGATCGTCTTGCTGCGCGAGACGACGACGCCGTCAATGGGTGAGCGGATCTCGCTCTCGGCCAGGCGCACGCTGAGCGCTGCCGCATCGGCCTTGGCGGCCTCGGCCTTGGCGCGCGACTGCTCGAGGCTGGCGCTGGACTTCAGCGCCGAGGCCTCCGCATTCTGCAGATTGCCCGAGGCGGCCTCGAAGTTCGCCCGCGATATCGCCGCCTTCTGGAACAGCTGCTTCTGCCGGTCGAAGTCCTGCTTGGCGATGTCCAGCGCCTGCTGCGCCCGCTCGCGCTCGATCTCGGCCTCGCGCACCGCGTCTTCGGCCCCCCGGCGGTTGGCCTCGGCGGCGGCCAGCTGATACTGCAGTTCCTCACTCTCGAGCACCGCAAGGACCTTGCCCTTCTCCACGGTGTCGTTGCGGTCGGCGTTGACCGCGGCGAGAAAGCCCGCGGTGCGCGCCGTGATCATCACCTGCCTGTTGGCCGACAGCACGCCGGGCGCCACGATCTCCCGCGCGATCGTCGTCTCGGTGACCCTGTGGCCAGCGGCCTCGGTGGGCAGCGCATACCAATATCCCAGCAGTCCGGCTCCACCCAGAAGTCCGCCGATGACGATAATCCGGCCCAGCATCAGTTCATGTCTCCCGCAGTGCCGTTCATCTCATTCCACTTGAGCCGCAGCAAGGCCCATGGCGAGCATGACCTCGTCGAAGATGTCGCGCGCGCCCTCCTCCGTGAAGAGTTCTGTGCTGTAGGTGAAGCGCAGGCCGAAGCCATTACTGGTTTCGAGAATGCGGTGATTAAGTTGATTGGTCATCACGGAGAACTGACGGCCCGGGAGCATCGCAAGACGGACGAATCCAAGGTCGATCTCTCCGCCCTCGCCTCCCATCTGGAACATGTTGGTGAGCGTGCTGCGGTAGCCCGTCAGCATGGAGGAATTGAAGCGGCCCCCATAGGAGCCCGCCCGCGCGATCCGCTCATGCCATTCCCCGGCGTAGTTCACGTCCATGATCGTGGCGACCTGATTGAAATCCTCGAGCGTCCTGCCGATGGCCGCCGCATTCTCATTGAGACCGCGGGAATGGATGGGAAGGCGGAAGAAGCAGTCCGAGGCAACGTAATTCACGAAGTTGCGGGTCCGCACATCATGCCGGCGCGCCATGGGCGTCGAGATGATGACCTCGTCAACGCCACCCCTCCGCCCAATCGTCTGCGCATAGGCTGCCGACATGAAGGTCGGTAGCGTGATCCCCGCCGCGCGGCAACGCTCCCGGACGGGCGCGAAGGCATCGCTGCCGGGCATGGCCGTCAAGGTCCTGCACCTGTAGCCAACGGCTTCGGTGGAATCGACATGTCCTGGCCGGTAGATGCGGGGGATTGGCGGTGCAGGATCGGCATAGAGCCGCTCCAGCATCTCCTCGCGGAGCCTCAGCGCCTCACTGTCATGGGAGAGATCGATGCTGCGGATGTATTCTTCCGTGTCGATTTCCACCGGATCAAGTGACATGCCAAGGAACAGCTTCATCATCTCATCCACCAGCAGACCCATCGAGTAGCCGTCGAGAATGATGTGGTGACCGCGCGCCACGACGATGTCCGTGCTCGTGCCGACGCGCACGATCTGCACCTGGAACAGTTCATCGCGATAGGGATCAATCATGGTGGCGGCGATGTCCTGCGCTCTCTCAGTCGCCGACTCGAGGTCGTCGAAGGTTTCGACCTGGACCGAAACGGGGGGGGCATTGGCGAACAGGATCGCCTGATGTCCCCCGCCGTCCAGGCGGAGGAAGCGCGTACGCAGGGCCTCGTGCCGCTTGCGCAGCTGGTTCAGCACGCCGGTAAGCCGTGCAACATCAAGCTGCGGCGTGACCCTGAGAAGCTGGACAATCGACCAGCCCTCATTGATGAGAGATCCTCGCCCGGGAAGGTCGATACTGGACAGGACGGACTTCTGGTTGAGTGTCAGTGGAAGCGTTGTGCGGCCCTTCTGCGTGGCGACCTGCGGAGCATGCAGCGCTGCCTGAGTTCCGGCAGGAGCATCGCGCGTTCCCCGGCCCCACGCGACTTCTTCGCCAAACATGTCGAGGCGGTAACCGTAGCTTTCGAGCTGCCTGCCGAGGAGACCGAGGAACTCTGTCGCGAAGCCCTCGGGCATCACATCGGCGTCGACCGCGAGCGTGAGGGAGGGTTTCGGGCCCTCAATCTCGGCGATCAGCAGAACCTCGTTGGCGGCCATGGGCAGGAGGCCGGCGCTCCCCGGTTCCGAGAGCGCGAAGCCAAATTGGCGGAGGCTCACGCCCGATTGCCGCAGATCCTCTGCCATCATGGCTTCGATCACGGCCGTGTCCACAACCCCGTGCCGGTCGGCCATGGCAAGGAGCCCGGCCGCCTTTGCGGCTGTCACGCCAGAGCCGAGCAAGATTGGATGGGAATGTCCGAGCGGGCCGACGAGCGACGCCACTGCCTCGTCGACTTGTCTTCCGTGCCGCTCAATCAACACCTTGTCACCCCCGAGCAGCGCGCAGAGTGCCGTGGCGTAGGAGGACAGGAGTATGGCCTCGTCGGCTTGGCGCGGGCCGCTGATTGGCACCTTGACGATGCGAATGTCACCTCGATTGATCCCCATTCCGGCAGGAGCCGCGGCACGGCGGCGGCCGGCGATGGGGAGCAGCTTCGGGGCCCGGCTCATCATCTCCTTCCAGTAGGCGAGATCGTTGATGCGGGTTGCCGTTTCCTCCGCCGGTTCGAGCCGGTCTGCCACGGCAGCGAAGGGAGACGCGGTTTCAGGAATGGGCTCCTTCCCCGTCAGCTGGCGGAGGACGCGCATGACGGAGGCGGCATCGGCTGCGGCGCGGTGGGCCATCACGGCGAGCATTACGCCGCCCTCTCCGCGCTCGAGAGCCGCGAAGCGCCACAGGGGGCCCGGCAGCGCGATTTCACCTTCCGACGTTTCCAGCACTGGCGCATCGCCCATCGCGAGGGAGAGACTGCCGTCCGGCGACTGGACCGCGGCGAGCGACAGCGCATCGTGAACGGCGGAGAGGCGCTGCAGCCGTGCCGCGATCTCGTCGGGCGCCATGTCGACCGGCACGTCCGCACGCATGACGAGGTCGGCCGCCGCCACATCGCTGGTCATCGGGCGGCTTGCGCGCTCGAGCGCCTCGACCTGACGCGT
>JADCDC010000206.1 GCA_020252385.1 Aestuariivirga sp. | reverse complement strand
GCTCGAGAACCAGCCACTCGGCACCCACCTCTATGTCTGCGGGCCCGCCGGCATGATCAGCGCCGTCCTGGGCAAGGCGCGTGCGGCGGGCTGGCCGAAGCAGAACCTCCATTCGGAGGAGTTCCTGGCGCCCCCGCCCGGCAAGGCCTTCAAGGCCGTGCTGACGCGCGCGGGCCGCACCATCGACGTCGCCCCCCATCAGAGCATCCTCGAGGCGGTGGAGGCGGCGGGCATCGACGCGCCCTATCTCTGCCGCGGCGGCGCCTGCGGGCAGTGCGAGACCGCCGTCGTCTCCTGCGAGGGCGAACTCGAGCACAACGACCACTTCCTCGAGCCCGATGACAAGGCCTCGGGCAGGAAAATCATGATTTGCGTCTCACGCATCAAGGGCAACGCCGTAACGCTCGATCTCTAGGAGGTCCCACAAGGCCATGAACATCACCTTCAGGAACGAGACGTTCCGCGACGACTACACCTTCAAGAACAGCCCGGAGACCATCCGGCGCTTCCCCTTCCCGTTCCACGAGGACAAGTACATGTATGCGGTGAACATGGAGCCCCATGTTCCTGCAGGGCCTGCGGGGCACGCCTACAACAACCCGATCGACGTCGACGAGCACTATGTGGCGGAGATGCGGGACCGCGACATCGTGCTGAAGGAAGACCCGCTCCGCTACCAGGCGCTGTCCCACATGATGACGGCGCAGTGGGACACGCTGGAACTCCTCATGGAGCAGCAGGCGGCGGCCTACCCGGAGCTCTTCAGCCTCGAGAAAGACGGCGAGCGCTGGCGCTGGATCAACCGGCCGCTCGGCATCGACCAGACCTTCACCTTCGGCGATGCCGCGAGCCTGCCGATGGAGCCCCTGGAATTCATCACCCGCCAGGCGCAGGGCGACTTCGTGATCGTCGACCAGCGCGACAACAATCTCTGGTGCGACGCCGGCATGGTGACGACCCAGGCCGACTGGTCGCTCGACTTCGACATCGGCATGAACTTCCACGAATGGCACGGGCCCGTGCCGCTGGCCCATGAGATCGGCGTGTTCGACCGGGCGCTCAAGTTCCTGCTGAACCTGCAGCTCGGCAAGCCGGTGCGCCGCCTGAACTGGACGATGACCATCAACCCGCGCCTCGACACCAGCCCCGAGAACTACCACAAATGGGGCCCTGACCGCGCCACGGTGACGCCGGAGAACGTCGGCAACAAGGTGCACCTGCGCTGCGAATTGCAGAGCCTGTGGCGGCTCCCGCGCTCCAACGCCATCCTGTTCGTGATCCGCTGCTACCTGATCAAGATGGAAGAGCTGGTGACGATCCCGAAATGGGGACGCCGCTTCCACCGCGTGCTGCGCGACCTGCCGCCCGAGCTCATCGACTACAAGGGCCTCACGCGGTACCGCCCGACGACCGTTCAATGGCTGTCGCAATATGACGATGGCCAGCCGACGTCGCCTGGCATCTATCCGGAATGAAGTCCTACAAAGAAACGTCAAGGGAGAGAACATGACGAGAGTTGCAGTCATCGGCGCGGGTCCTTCGGGTCTTGCCGCCCTGCGTGCCTTCCAGTCCGCGAAGAAGAAAGGCGCCAAGATCCCGGAAGTCGTCTGCTTCGAGAAGCAGGACGACTGGGGCGGGTTGTGGAAATACACCTGGCGCACCGGCCTCGATGAGTATGGCGAGCCCGTGCACTGCTCGATGTACCGCTATCTGTGGTCCAACGGCCCGAAGGAATGCCTCGAATTCGCCGACTACACCTTCGAGGAGCATTTCGGCAAGCCCATCGCCTCCTATCCGCCGCGCGCCGTGCTGTGGGACTACATTGTCGGCCGCGTCAAGAAGGCGGGCGTGCGCAAGTGGATCCGCTTCAACACGCCCGTGCGCATGGTGGAGTACGACAAGAAAAAGAAGAAGTTCAGCGTCACCGTCCATGACCGTCCGAAGGACAGGATGTACACGGAGGAATTCGACCATGTGATCTGCGCGTCCGGGCACTTCTCGACGCCCAACGTGCCGTTCTTCCCCGGTCTCGACACTTTCAACGGCCGCGTGCTGCACGCCCATGACTTCCGCGACGCGCTGGAATTCAAGGGCAAGGACATCCTGATCGTGGGGCGGAGCTATTCGGCCGAGGACATCGGCTCCCAGTGCTGGAAGTATGGCGCCAAGTCGATCACCACCACCTACCGCTCGAAGCCCATGGGCTTCAAGTGGCCGGCCAATTTCGAGGAGCGCCCGCTCCTGCAGAAGATCACCGGCAAGACGGCCCATTTCAAGGACGGCAGCACGAAGGTCGTGGACGCGATCATCCTCTGCACCGGCTACCAGCACTACTTCCCCTATCTGCCGGAGGATCTTCGCCTCAAGACGGCGAACCGCATGTGGCCGGAGAACCTCTACAAGGGTGTCGTCTGGCAGGACAATCCGCGCTTCTTCTACATCGGCATGCAGGACCAGTTCTACACCTTCAACATGTTCGACGCGCAGGCGTGGTACGTGCGCGACATCATCCTCGGCCGCATCAAGCTGCCGAAGGCGGACGCCATGAAGAAGGACTGGAAGAAGTGGCTGAAGCGCGAGCAGAAGCTCGAGACGCCGGAGCACATGATCTGGTTCCAGGGCGATTATGTGAAGGAACTGATCGAGGCCACCGACTATCCGACCTTTGACATCGAGGGCGTCAACCAGACCTTCATGGAGTGGGAGCACCACAAGATGGATGACATCATGGGCTTCCGCAACAACGCCTACCGCTCGCTGATGACGGGTACCATGAGCCCCACGCACCACACGCCGTGGAAGGACGCGCTCGACGACTCGCTCGAGGCCTATCTCGAGGGGCCGCGCAAGAAAGTGGCGTGAGGGCTGGAGCAGCGTGCAACATGGAATCGCCGGACCTGATCCGGCGATTTCCTTTTGGTCAGGACCTCGGCCGCGTCTTCTCCGGGTCGTAATGCGCGAACCTGACGATGCGCGCGGGGAGGCGCTTCTGGTGGCCATCGAGCTTGCCGATCTCGACCTCGGTGCCGATCTCGGCGTTGAGCGCGTCGACGCGGGCGAGTGCGATGGTCTTGCCGAGGAGGGGCGAGCGCATGCCGCTCGTCACCACGCCCACCTGGGCGCGGCCGATGTGCACGCAGTCGCCATGGCCCACTGCCTCGTTCGAGGCGACCTCGAGCCCCACGAGCTTGCGGCGCGGATGCTCCTTGCGCTTGATGAGCGCCTCCTTTCCGATGAAGTCGTCGGTCTTCGACTTGAGCGGCACGGTGAAGCCGATGCCGGCCTCGAAGGGATCGGTCTCGGAGGTGAATTCGTAATTGGCGAAGATCAGCCCCGCCTCGATCCTGACCATGTCGAGCGCCTCGAGGCCCATGGGCCGGATGCCGTGCTTCTGGCCCGCCTCCCACACGGCGTCGAACACCGTGTTGGCGTCCTTCGGGTGGCAGAAGATCTCGTAGCCAAGCTCGCCCGGGTAGCCGGTGCGCGAGACGACGACGGGCGCTCCCTCGAAGTGGCCGATGCGGCCCACCGAGAAGCGGAACCATTCGAGCTCGCCGATCGCGGGCTGCGCTGCCGAGGTCCAGATGATCTCCTTCAGAAGCGCGCGGCTGTTCGGGCCCTGGACGGCGATGTTGTGCAGCTGGTCCGTCGATGAGCGCACCCAGGCCTTGTAGCCCATCTTCTCCGCCTGCTCGCGCAGCCAGAGGCCGGAATAGTCCTCGCCGCCGATCCAGCGGAAATTGTTCTGGCCGAGGCGGAACACCGTGCCGTCGTCGATCATGCCGCCGTTCTCGTAGCACATGGCGGAATAGACGACCTGGCCCACCGACAGCTTGCGGATGTCGCGCGTCAGGCAATACTGCAGCAGTGCCTCGGCATCGGGGCCCGTGACCTCGAACTTGCGCAAGGGCGAAAGGTCCAGCATCACGCAGCGTTCGCGGCAGGCCCAGTATTCCTCGATGGGACCGTCATTGTTGAAACGCTGGGGCAGCCAATAGCCGCGGTACTCGGTGTAGTTCCGCGTCAGGGCGGAAAACCGCGGATGGAAGGCGGTTTCGCGGGTGAGCTCGGGATCGGCGTCTGGGGTCATGCGGTAGGCCACTGCTCTCGAGAATCGTTC
>JADCDC010000205.1 GCA_020252385.1 Aestuariivirga sp. | reverse complement strand
GCGCGAATGCGTGGCGTTCATGGCGGCGCAGGGCGTGACCCGTTTCTACGAGATCGGGGCGGGCAAGGTGCTCACCGGCCTGTCGAAGAAGAACGCTCCGGAGGCCACGGCCTTCGCCGTCAACTCCGCCGACGACATCGCCGCCGCGGCGGCCCAGATCAGGGGATAAGCATCATGTTCGATTTGACCGGCAAGACCGCGCTTGTCACCGGCGCCACGGGCGGCATCGGGGCGGCGATCGCGAAGGCGCTGCACAAGGCGGGCGCCACCGTCGCCATTTCCGGCACCAGGCGCGAGGTGCTGGAGCAGCTGAAAGCCGATTTGGGCGGCGAGCGGGTGCATGTGCTGCCCTGCAATCTCTCCGACGCCGCGGCGGTGGAGAAGCTGGCGCCGGAGGCCGAAGCCGCCATGGGGGGACTCGACATTCTGGTCAACAACGCGGGCATCACCCGGGACGGTCTCGCCATGCGCATGAAGGACGAGGACTGGAACGCGGTGCTCGACGTCAACCTCACGGCCTCCTTCCGCCTCGCCCGCGCGGCGATGCGCTCGATGATGAAGAAGCGCTGGGGCCGCATCGTCAACATCACCTCGGTCGTGGGTGTCACCGGCAATCCGGGCCAGGCGAACTACGTCGCCTCCAAGGCGGGCGTCATCGGCCTCACCAAGTCGCTGGCGCAGGAACTTGCCGCTCGCAACGTTACGGTCAACGCCGTGGCGCCCGGCTTCATCGCCACCCCGATGACCGACGTGCTGAACGAAAAGCAGCGGGAGGCGATCCTCGCCCGCGTGCCGGCCGGCAAGCTCGGCACGCCCGAGGACGTGGCGGCGGCGGTGCTCTTCCTTGCGTCCGAGGAGGCCGGCTACGTGACCGGGCAGACGCTGCACGTCAACGGCGGAATGGCGATGATCTGATCAGCGCTCCAGCAGGAGGACGTCGAGCTTCGATTCGTATTGCGGGGCCGGGAACATGAGGACGATGCGGTTGTCCGCCCGGCGTTCCACCACCGCCACCTGGTTCCGCTTCGGGTCATCCCCGTAGTTCCGGGGCGCCTCGTCGGCGTAATGGCCGGCACCCAGATAGGCGAGGCGGCTGGCCGAGAGCGTATAGAAGCGGCCCTTCGTGCGCTGCGAGCCCGTGAGCTTCTCGAGCATCCAGCCTGCCCCGTCATCGCTGATCCGGCACTTGAACCAGCCATAGACGACGAGCGGTGGGTCGCCGCCGGCCTTGATGGTCCGGCATTTCCAGTCGCCCGTGGGGTCGAAGCCCTCGGCGAGCGGCAGGGGGGAGCCCTGAAGCGCCTCCTCGAGGCGTTTCACGTCCTCGGGCGAGCCGCCTGCCTTCGCCTCCCCAAGGGCCTCCGCCATCACCGTGTCGAAGCGCGCGAGGCGGTCCTTGTCGGAGGCGGTCAGCCTTTTGTCCATCTCGCCATCGGCCCTGGCGGCGGGGATTGCTGCAACCGCGAGGAGAAGTGCAAACACCAGTCTTTTCATGACTCTGAGGCTGCCAAATCGCGCGGACCGGCGCAAGTGCCGGGTTTGCGCTGCGGGAGAAGCCCGTCCATTGCCCCTTTTGACGTGCTTGGGTTTTGTGCTAGGGAAGCCCCCGGCAAGGGGGCCACAGGGGGTCCTGCAGTTCTGCCGAAGAGAAACAATCAAGGACGAAATGACAATGAGCGATGTGGCTGAGCGGGTGAAGAAGATCGTCGTCGAGCATCTCGGCGTTGACGCCGACAAGGTGAAGGCGGAAGCGAGCTTCATCGACGACCTCGGCGCGGACAGCCTCGACACGGTCGAGCTGGTCATGGCCTTCGAAGAAGAGTTCGGCATCGAGATTCCGGACGACGCGGCCGAGTCCATCCAGACCGTCGGCGACGCCGTCAAGTTCATCGAAAAGAGTGCCGCCTGAGTTGAGGCGCGGCCGGACGGCCCTGCGGCCTGTCCGAAGGGAACCAGTGCGCGGAGGCGGGAAGAGAACAACCTGCCGCCGCGTTTTCGCGTAGAAAGGGCATCTGAATGCGCCGTGTCGTCGTCACCGGTCTCGGTATGGTCTCTCCGCTCGCCACTGGCGTCGAGCAGAGCTGGAGCCGCCTGCTCGCGGGCCAATCGGCGGCCACGCAGATCACCCGCTTCGATGCGTCGGACCTGCCCTGCCGCATCGCCTGCGAGGTGAAGCGCGGCGATGGCTCCGACGGCACCTTCAACCCCGAGCAGTGGATGGACGCCAAGGAAATCCGCCGCTACGACGACTTCATCATCTATGCCATGGCCGCCGCCAAGGAGGCGATGAAGGACTCAGGCGTCGAGATCAGGACGGAGGACGAGAAGTACCGCTCCGGCGTGCTGATCGGCTCAGGTATCGGCGGGCTGTCCAACATCGCCGACACCACGACGCTGATGAACGAGAAGGGTCCGCGCCGCATCAGCCCGTTCTTCATTCCGGGCTCGCTCATCAATCTCGCCTCGGGCCTCGTCTCGATCGAGTTCGGCCTCAAGGGCCCAAATCACGCGGTGGTGACCGCCTGCTCCACGGGCTCGCACGCCATCGGCGACGCGGCGCGCATCATCGCCATGGACGACGCCGACATCATGGTGGCGGGCGGGGCCGAGTCCGCCATCTGCCGGATCGGCATCGCGGGCTTCATCGCGTGCAAGGCCTTGGCCACCAAGTTCAACGACACGCCCGGGAAGGGCTCGCGCCCCTATGACAAGGACCGCGACGGTTTCGTCATGGGCGAGGGTGCCGGCATCCTCGTGCTCGAGGAGCTGGAGCACGCCAGGGCGCGCGGCGCCAGGATCTATGCCGAGATCGTGGGCTACGGCATGTCGGGCGATGCCTATCACGTCACCGCGCCGTCCTCCGACGGCGACGGCGCCTTCCGCTGCATGACGGCGGCCTTGAAGCGCGCCGGCCTCCAGGCGCATGACATCGACTATGTGAACGCGCATGGCACCTCGACGCCGCTGGGCGACGAGATCGAGCTGCGCGCGGTGGAGCGCCTGATGGGCAACCGCACGGCCGACCTCACCATGTCCTCGACCAAGTCCTCGATCGGCCATCTCCTGGGCGCTGCGGGCGCCGTCGAGGCGATCTTCTCCATCCTCGCCATCCGTGACAATGTGGCCCCGCCGACGATCAACCTCGACAACCCCTCCGTCGAGACCATGGTCGACCTGGTGCCGCATCAGGCGAGGAAAAAGGAGATCAACACAGTTCTGTCCAATTCCTTTGGTTTCGGTGGTACCAACGCATCGCTGATCATGCGCCGTCTCGCGGCGTAAGCAAGGAGTGACAGCCGGTTGATGAGACGGCAGGCATCCGTGAAGGTTCCGGGACCGCGGCTTCCCAGACAGCGGAGCTCGGCCCTGTCACGCGTGCTGCTGTGGACCTTCCTGCTGGGCGTTTTCGTGGGTCTCGCCGGGCTTGCCGCGGGCTTCCTGGCGCACAGCGAATACACGGCGCCGGGCCCGCTTGCGGAACAGCGCGTGTTCACCGTCGAGCAGGGCCAATCCGCCTCCGAGATCGGTGCGGCGCTGGAGCAGAGCGGCATCATCTCCAACGGCCGCATCTTCACCCTGATGTCCCAGCTCACCGGGCAGCGCACCAGGCTGAAGGCGGGTGAGTACGAGGTGCCGGCGCGCGCCTCGATGCAGACCGTGATGGGCCTCATCGCCAGCGGCCGCGCGATCACCTACAGGGTCACCATTCCCGAAGGCTTCACCAGCGAGATGGCGGTTGCGCGTGTCAACGCGCATGAGGTGCTGGCCGGGCCGCCCGCCGTGGTGCCGCCCGAGGGCACCATATTGCCTGCAACCTATGTGTTCCGCCGCGGCATGACCCGCCAGAAGCTCGTCGAGCAGATGCAGGCCGCACAGCAGAAGCTGCTCGACCGGCTGTGGGAGAAGCGCGCCGACATTCCCGCCATCCAGACGCCGGAACAGGCCGTGATCCTCGCCTCGATCGTCGAGAAGGAGACGGCGCTGGCAGAGGAACGCCCGATCATCGCCTCGGTGTTCATCAACCGTCTCAACAAGGGCATGCGGCTGCAGTCCGACCCGACGATCATCTACGGCATCGTTGGCGGCAAGGGCCGCCTCGACAGGCCGCTGACACGGACCGACATCGAGACCTTCACGCCCTACAACACCTACCGCATCAACGGGCTGCCGCCGGGGCCGATCGCCAATCCGGGGCGTGAGGCGCTCGAGGCGGTGCTGAACCCGACACCCACAGAGCATCTCTTCTTCGTGGCGGACGGCACGGGCGGCCACGCCTTCGCCACCACCCTGGAAGAGCACAACCGCAATGTCCGCAAGTGGCGCGAGATCGCCGGCAATGCCGCCGCCGCCGCAGCAGCCGCCGCCGCTGAAGCGGAGGAGGGCACTGCCGCCGGAGCCGAGGCGCCCCCGGACGCCGCCGCCGGAGAGGCCGCCCCGCCCGTTCCCGCACCCCAGCCCCCGGCTGCTGCCGCCGCCGCCGAAGGCCCGCTGGCGGCTGTCACCGAAACCGTGGCGCCGCAACCTGCGCCGGCCGCCCCCGCAGAACCCGCAGCACCCGCTGCCTCGGAGCCGGAGGCAGCCCTTCCCCGCGTCGATCTTGCACCCGGCACCATCGTGGTGGTTGATGGTCAGCAGGCGGTGATCCCCAAGCTCCGCCCGGCGCGCTGAGCGGTTTCCCCTCAGGCTGATCTGTTCTAAAGCTGTCTGCCTGATTCTCCTTTCAGGGACGGCGATGCCCATCTCCAGCATGACCGGATTTGCCCGCGCCTCGGGCGAGCACCAGGGCCTTTTCTGGCAGTGGGAGCTCAAGAGCGTGAACGGCAAGGCGCTGGACGTGCGGCTCCGCCTGCCGCCGGGCTTCGAGGCGCTGGAGACGCCGCTGCGCGCCCAGCTGGCGCAGGCCTTCCGGCGCGGCAGCCTGCAGGTGTCGCTCAGCGTCAGCGGCCAGCTGGCACGCGAGACCATGCGCCTCAACCAGGAGGTTCTCGACCGGCTCGTCGAGGCGGGCGAGGCGCTGCGCGAGAGGATCGGCGGCGAACCGCTGCGCGCCGACGTGCTGCTCTCGATCCGCGGCGTCGTCGAGGCGGTGAGCGTGCCTGAGGACGAGGCCGAGGCGGAGCGCCGCCATGCCGCCATGCTCGCCAGCTTCGGCGAGGCGCTCGCCGCACTTGCGGACGCACGGCGCGAGGAGGGCGCACGTCTTCAGAACGTCGTCGCCCAGCAGGTGACGCGCATCGCGGAGCTCGCCGCCGAGGCGCGCGCCAGCAAGGCCCGGACACCCGAGGCGGTCCGCGCGCGGCTGGCCGAGCAGGTTTCCCGGCTGATCGAGACGGGCGCCGCCCTCGATCCTGACCGGCTGCACCAGGAGGCGGTGATCGCCGCCACCCGTGCCGACATCCAGGAGGAACTCGACCGGCTCGATTCACATGTCGAGGCGGCGCGCCTTCTCCTTGCCTCCGATGATGCGGTCGGCCGCAAGTTCGATTTCCTCGCGCAGGAGTTCAACCGCGAGGCCAACACCCTCTGCTCCAAGGCCTCCGACCGCTCGCTGAGCCTGACCGGCCTTGATCTCAAGACCGTGATCGACCAGCTGCGCGAGCAGGTCCAGAATATCGAATGAAGATGACCCGATCGCCAACCAACATTCCCCGCCGGGGCCTGCTGCTCGTCATGTCCTCGCCCTCGGGTGCGGGCAAGACCACGCTGTCACGCCGGCTCCTCGCCTCGGACCCCAACATCGCCATGTCGGTGTCGGTCACCACGCGCGCGCCGCGCCCCGGCGAGGTCAACGGCAAGGACTATCACTTCATCACGCAGGAAGAATTCGCGAGGCTGCGCGACCGCGGCGATCTCCTCGAATATGCCGAGGTCTTCGGCAATTTCTACGGCACGCCGAAGCGGCCGGTCACGGAGGCGCTGCAGGCCGGCCGCGACGTGCTCTTCGACATCGACTGGCAGGGCACACAGCAGCTTGGCGCTGCGATGGGCGAAGACCTGGTGCGCATCTTCATCCTGCCGCCCACCGCGGAGGAGCTGCGCGAGCGGCTGATCGGGCGCGCCCAGGATTCGGCGTCCACCGTCGCCAAGCGCATGGCCAAGGCCGCCGACGAGATCAGCCATTGGCCCGAATACGACTATGTGATCGTCAACGAGGACCTCGATACAGCGAGCGCCGAGATCGAGGCGATCCTCCGCGCCGAGCGCCTGCGCCGCCGCCGCCGCCTGGGGCTGACGCAGTTCGTCCGTGAGCTGACGCAAGGCCTCTAGCCCGGAATTCGCCCCATGCCCATGGCGCGGGCCCAGGCGAGGAGTTCCGCCACGCCGTCCCGCAGGTCGACTGCCGGGGCCCAGTTCAGGTTGGCCTTCGCTGCCGATATGTCAGCCAGCGCGTGCCGCACGTCGCCTGGCCGGAACCGGCCCGTGATGCGCAGGCGCGTGCGGTCGAGCGACAGTTGTTCCGCCATGATGGTGGCCACCTCGGCGATCGTCACTGGCCTTCCGGAGCCGATGTCCAGCGTCTGCGACTCGATCCGCTCCATGTCGCAGACCCGGCGGAAGGCAGCGACCACATCCGACACATGGACGAAGTCGCGCACGATGGCGCCATCCTCGTAGATGTCGATCTCACCGCCGTCGAGAAGCTTGCGCGCGAAGATCGAGAGTATGCCTGTATAGGGATTGCCGAGCGACTGGCCAGCACCGTAGACGTTCTGGAGGCGGAGAATGGTGCAGGCGATTCCCGTCTGCTCCAGGCCCTGTGTCAGAACATGCTCCTGCATCAGCTTGGTGGACGCGTAGATCGAGGCAG
>JADCDC010000204.1 GCA_020252385.1 Aestuariivirga sp. | reverse complement strand
GGCGGTGTGCTTGAGCTTCTGGATCGGTTTTGCCGCCCAGTCCGGCGGCCTCATGAACCCGCTGCTGCCGACATGGCTCCAGACCGTGTTCTCGAACGGCACGACGGTGGGCGGCCTCACGGCCATCGCCATGATGCTCGTCATCTCCTGGCGCAAAGGTGCCGCCGACCGTGTGACGGTGCCGCTCGATCCGCGCTCCATCGTGCAGCTGCGCGACAGCGTGAAGACTTTCTCCTCGCGGATCGGCTGGGACAGCGTGGCGGAGAACCGTCTCATGCTGGCCGTCGAGGAGGCGGTGCTCTTTCTCTGCGAGGAGGGGGACGGCAAGGACCGCGGGCGGCGTGCCAGCAAGCTGACCGTCAAGCTCGCGGAGAGGAAGGGCGAGGTCGAGATCGAGATGGTCACGGGGCCGAGCGAGCGCAACGCCGAGGACATACTCGGCAGCCTGCCCGAAGCCTCCGCCGTGGACGACGAGGCCAACCTGTCGCTCCGCCTGCTCGGAAAGATGGTGAAGGACCTGAAGCACCTGCAGTACCGGCAGGGCGACTATCTCCTGATGCGAGTGGACAGCAGCGGCTGAGGATCAGCGGCTCAGTGTGGCGGCCAGGGAGCTTGCCAGGATGGGCGCCACCGCCAGCAGCGCGAGGCCCATGGCACCGGCAATCAGGCCGTATTCGATCGTCATCGATCTGGTCTCGATCTTCACGAAGCGCGACAGGAACTTCACCTTGCTTCTCCAGCATCAGCCAGTTGAACCTGATGCAGTCCTAGACCTCATTCCTTGCAGCCCGGAAAACCTGGACCCCGAAATCCGACGGGTTTCGGCAAGGCTTCGTTCACCAAGCGGACGGCATCCCGGTAAGCCCCTTGAAACGTTTGCAGATTCTGGCGGCACACCGGGAATCAACCAGAAATTGTGCTGTTGGAGTGTGGCCGTTAACCTGGCGCCGTCATGAAAAGCCGTTGTGGATTAACGACTTGTGCTTACCATACTGGCGGGATTCCGGAGGTATTCGGTAAGATTCTGCGTGATTTTGACGAAATACGTAGGTAAATCTGCTTACAACGGGGAGAGGAAAGGAAACAGCCGATGCATGGTGACGTTGATCCTCGTCTCATGGGTCTCTTGAAGGGGGTTCTGGACTTCTCGGACGCGCTCCGCGATGCGGGAGCGACTGGGGAGGTGAGCGTTCACCTCGGACGAGCCGACGGTCTGGTGCTCCTCGAACTGGTGGCTGGCGCCAGCGACGCGCAGGCCGAGGCCTGGTCGCAGCGCGGCCGCGCGGCAATGAACGGTCTCAACAGCCTGAAAGTGGGCGGACTGGTCTTCACCTGGCCCAAGGAGGAACCTCGGGCTCTGGAACCTTCCAGCCCGTTTTCCGGCGCGCCGGACTGTGTGGGCGGCGCGGCAAACCAGAACAGCCCCACCTTGGCGAAGGACATCCGCTTCTACGGTTTCGAGGAAGACGCTCCGGCCCTGCGCTAGGACGTTACCGCTGGCGAACCGGCGGCGACGCAGCGTTCTGGCCGATTGGTGCTCCATCTGATGCGGTGCCCGCGCGGGGCAGGGCGTACGCCGTCATCGTCCCCGTCGTCACGACCGGCCTTACGCTGGGTCGGGGCGGACCATCCAGCGGATGATGGCCATCACCACGGGCAGCCAGAGAAGCCCCGCCACGGCATAGAACACCAGTTCGGCCACGACGCCCCGTCCGACGGCGAATTCGCCGCCCACGGCCATCATCACCAGCGAATAGACGATGATGAAGGCCACCACCGAAGCCGTGCCGATCGCCTTGCGGGTGCGCTGTCTCATTTGGGCTCAATTAGGGCGGTGGCGGGGGCGCTGCAAGGGGCTCGCGCTGCGGCGCTTCATCACTTGAACCGGGGGCCCCCGCCACCGTATTCCGGCTCCGTCATGACAGCTGAAATCCTCAACCATCGGCAAGCCGCCGCCCTTCCCTATGTCCGGGCCTGGCTCATCGCCATGGCGGCCCTCGTGTTCTGCATGGTGATCGTGGGCGGCGCCACCCGGCTCACCGACAGCGGCCTGTCGATCACCGAATGGCAGCCGCTGCTCGGCGCCATACCGCCGCTTACCGAGGCGCATTGGCTCGAAGCGCTCGAGAAATACCGGCAGATCCCGGAATACCAGCTCATCAACAAGGGCATGAGCCTCGAGGACTTCAAGTTCATCTACTGGTGGGAGTGGGCGCATCGCTTCCTCGGCCGCGTCATTGGCCTCGCCTTCTTCCTGCCCTTCGCCTATTTCGCCGTGACGGGTGCTCTCACCGTCAAGACGGCGCTGCGCTGCGGCGTGCTCTTCGTGCTCGGCGGCCTCCAGGGCGCGCTCGGCTGGTACATGGTGGCCTCCGGCCTCGTCGACCGGGTGGATGTCAGCCAGTACCGCCTCGCCGCCCACCTGACGCTGGCAACGGTGATCTTCGGCGCCATCCTCTGGGTGCTGTTCGGCCTGGCACAGAGCCGCCGCAGCCCGTCGGGCGGGCGCGAATGGATGGCGCTGCTGCTGGTCGGCCTCATCGTGCTGCAAGTGGCCGCCGGTGGCTTCGTCGCGGGGATCGACGCGGGCTTCGGCTACAACACCTGGCCGTTGATGGAGGGTGCGCTGGTGCCGCCGGGCCTGATGGTGGCGGAGCCGTGGTGGCGCAACATGTTCGAGAATGCGCTGACGGTGCAGTTCAACCACCGTGTCCTCGCCTATGTGATCACCGTGCTCGCCGTCGCCTATGCCTATGTGGTGCGGAGCGGGACGAGCCTGATCCTGCTCGCCGCCATCGGTCTGCAGGTGGTGCTCGGCATCTGGACGCTGCTGTGGGCCGTGCCGCTGTGGCTGGGCCTGGCGCACCAGGGCGGGGCGCTTGTCGTCTTGGCCGCCGCGCTCTGGAACCTGCACGCCGTGCTCGCAAGCGAAGCCCGCGCCGCCTCCTTCAGGACAGCGCGGGCATAGCAGGCGAGAGCCTTTCCTTACGAAATCGCCTGGTCGAGATCGGCGATGATGTCTTCCACGTCCTCGATGCCGATCGACAGGCGCACCACGTCAGGCGTGGCACCTGCCAGCTTCAGCTGGTCGGCGTTGAGCTGGCTGTGGGTGGTCGATGCGGGGTGGATGATGAGCGAGCGCGTGTCGCCGATGTTGGCGAGATGCGACAGGAGCTTCACCGAGGAAACCGCCTTGACGCCGGCGTCGTAGCCGCCCTTGAGGCCGAAGGTGAACACCGCGCCCGCACCCTTCGGGCAGTATTTTTGCGCCAGCGCATGATGCTTGTCATCGGCGAGGCCCGCATAGTTCACCCATGCCACATTGGGGTGCTTCTTCAGCCACTGCGCCACCTTCAGCGCATTGTCGCAATGGCGCTGCATGCGCAGGCTCAGCGTTTCCATGCCGGTGAGGATGAGGAAGGCGTTCATCGGCGCGATCGCGGGCCCAAGGTCGCGCAGGCCCAGGACGCGCGCGGCGATGGCGAAGGCGATGTTGCCGAAGGTCTCGTGCAGCCTGAGGCCGTGATAGGAGCCGTTGGGTTCCGACAGAAGCGGGTAGCGGCCGGACTTCGACCAGTCGAAATTGCCGGCATCGACGATGACGCCGCCCATCGAGTTGCCATGCCCGCCCATGAATTTGGTGAGCGAGTGCAGAACGATGTTGGCGCCGTACTCGATCGGCTTGCAGAGATAGGGCGTGGCCAGCGTGTTGTCGACGATGAGCGGGATGCCCGCGGCCTTCGCGATCTTCGCCACGGCGGCGATGTCGGTGATGCGGCCGCCCGGGTTGGCGATCGATTCGATGAAGATCGCCTTGGTCTTGGGCGAGAGCGCCTTCTCGATCGTGGAGATATCCTCGGCATCGGCCCATACGACGTGCCAGCCGAAGGACTTGAAGGAGTGGCTGAACTGGTTGATCGAGCCGCCATAGAGCTGGCGCACCGCCACGAACTCGTCGCCGGGCTGCATGATGGTGTGGAAGGCGAGAAGCTGTGCCGCGTGGCCCGAGGCGACGGCCAGCGAGGCGGTGCCGCCCTCGAGTGCCGTGATCTTGCCTTCGAGCGCCCCCTGGGTGGGGTTCATGATGCGGGTGTAGATGTTGCCGAAGGCCCGGAGTGCGAAGAGGTCGGCGGCGTGCTGCACGTCGTTGAAGACATAGGCCGTCGTCTGGTAGATCGGCGTG
>JADCDC010000203.1 GCA_020252385.1 Aestuariivirga sp. | reverse complement strand
GATCTCGTGGATCGGCCGGAAGTTCACAAAGTCGCTCGGCGGACAACCACGCGGCAGCGCCACCACGTACTGGGCGTTCTCTGGCCGGCGAACGGGCCGGATGTCTGGCATGCCCGCATAGGTCAGAATAGAGCCGCAGCTGAACACGGTAATGGGGTTGCCGCTCAACGAGGGCGGAATGCTGAGCAGGGCTTCCCTGTGCGCAGACTTCCACACATCCACATAGTAGCGATTCTGCGCGCCGGAGAGGCCACCGACAAGCATGTTGTAGGCGGAATACTGATAAGGATAGAGCGTAACGGTATTGTAGATGGAAGCTGCGGCATAGGAGAGACCGAGGACAACGGCTGCCGACTTGCCGAGCGTGCCGAGCATCGAAAGTCTGGTGATCCCATAGGCCGCGGCGATCATCAGGAACGGCACAACGAAGAGCAGGTGTCGGGCACCATTGTAGACGAGGGATTGTGTTGCGAACTGAATCAGCAGCATGAGAGGCGCCAGGAGCGCTATGCCCAGGACCCGCCAGTCTCTGTTGTTGACCGCCAGCGCGGTCCCGGCGAGATAGAGAAACCACAGGGCCAACGGAATGCCGATCACCAGATAGGTGATCAGATAGCTGCGCGGTATCTCGTCATGGCCATAGGACCTGCCCGCCAGCAGCACGGTTGACTGCCAGCCTGGAAAGCTGATGAACGACGTCACGACTTCATACAACTGCGATGGCGTGAAGATGTAGATCTGCGGCCAGAATACCACGCTGAACACGGCGATGCCCGCAAGGCCGCTCAGCGCCGCGACCGCCACACGCTTCGCCAGAGTGGGAAGCGGCAGCCACCGGCCCTCGGCGGCGGCAGAACCGTACATCACCAGGATGAAGACGCCGAGGATGAGGATGCCCGTGAGCTTGCAGGTGGCCAGCGCCCCGCCCCAGAACGCGAGCATGAGGTAGGACGGCCAGAGCTTCCGGCTCTCGCTGTCGAGAACGCGCATCGCGGAATAGAGCGCCCCGAGCAGGCAGGCGGCGAAGGGAATGTCCTTCAGGTTGATGAATGAGTAGCCGGTCCAGAAGGTGCAGAGGAGCAGCAGCAGCGCGGCGAGCGCCCCCGTCCGGGGCCCAGCAGTCATCCGTGCGATGCGCCCGGCGTAGTAAATCGCGACAGTGCCGAACAGTCCAGACACAAGATGCCGCGCGTCGAGCCCGAGCGAAGGGAACATGTTCTGGAGGATCATGCCCAGCACGTCCGGCATCGCACCGTAGAAGCTCACCAGCGTAAACTCCGATACGCCGCTGATGTCCGCCCCGAAGCTTGCGAGATATTTGTAAATGTTCAAGGCACGGCGGTAGCCGAAAATCTCGTCGTGTGTGAAGCCGTAGTCGCGGAAGGTGAAGGTGACGAGGAGCAGGCTTGCCAGCACGACCAGCAGGAAGCACGCCTCGGGCAGGCTCGGCCGTTGCGCCGGCAGCAGCTGCTGGAGGCGCGACGCGAGGTCCAGCTTACCAGCATTTTGCTGGTGAATAACGGTTCGAGCCCGCGGTCGCATCCTGGCCGGCGAAGTTGATGTCGTCGCGCCAGCATAGTTCAACTTCTCCGCATTGCCACAGGATTAGCTGTGGCCTGGATGGGCAATAACGGAGATGATCTAAGTTAAAAGTTGTACGAGATTACGTTTGACCCGCTTGCCAGTTTCCGTCCTATTGTTGTGTCAACAGCGTCTGGAGTGGTGAGGAATAATGCCGGCACGACGGAGCATATTGGTCGGCGCGGCGGCGGCAGGCCTCCTTGGCAGCCTTGGCCCGGTGTTCGGACAGCGCGTCGACAAGTACGCCGAGCAGCTCAGGAACGGCGAGTTCAACTGGTTTCCGGAGCGCTCTCCGGCGGGGCCCGTTCTCATCATCGTGTCGATCCCCGACCAGCGGGTTCATGTCTACCGCAACGGCATCCGCATCGCGGCGTCGAGCTGCTCCACCGGCAAGCCCGGCCACCGCACGCCCACGGGCGTGTTCACCATCCTGCAGAAGGACAAGCACCACAAGTCCTCGACCTACAGCAACGCGCCGATGCCCAACATGAACCGGCTCACCTGGTCGGGGATCGCGCTGCACGCGGGCAACCTGCCTGGCTATCCCGCCTCGCACGGCTGCGTGCGGCTGCCGATGCAGTTCTCGGAGCTCCTGTTCGGCGTCACCAGGCTGGGAATGACGGTGGTGATCGCTGACGACCGCTCGCAGCCGGCCTCCGTCACCCATCCGGGACTGGTGCTCGGCGACTATGCGCGCCGCGAATACGCCGCCGTCGACACCTCGCTCGCGAAGAGCCAGTACAGCGAGGGCCGCACGGCCGAGGCGCGGCACACGAGCGTCGTCGTCAATGGTGCGGACAGCAAGATGACCGTGCTCTCCGGCGGCGACGTGGTGGCCGAGGGAAAGGTCGAGATCACGGGCGAGGCGCCGCTTCCCGAGAGCGTTCACACGCTTGTCGCGGCAGACCCGGACAAGGGTGACCTGCGCTGGGTGTCGGCCGGCTACGGCAAGTCGGACCGCCAGGACCTGGCGCGCGAGCTTCGCCGCATCAAGGCGGATCCGCCGGTGCGCGAGGCCATGCGCAGCCGGATGCACCACGGCATGACGGTGGTGACCACCAAGTCCGCTTCGAAGGCCGAGCACCGCACGCCCAAGGATTTCGTGGTGATCGATGGCATCTACGGAGGGAAGGAAGACGCAGATGAAGGGTTATGGCATGACCAGGTTACGCTCACTGCTGGCCACGCTGGCGATCACCGTCCTCGCCATCGCAACGGTGGCACCCTTCGCCGCGGCCGACACCACGACGGTGCGTTTCCGTGCGGGAGGCGACAACGCCAGCTATTCCGGCCGCATCCGCGGCGATGAGACGGCCCGCTTCGTGATCGACGCGCGCGGCGGACAGCTGATGCAGGTGTCGCTCCGCGCGGGCAATCCGCAGGCCTATTTCAACGTGCTGCCTCCAGGTAGCCAAGAGGCAATCTTCATCGGCTCAAGCGCTGGAAACACTTTCACGAGCCGCTTGAGGGCGAGCGGCGACTATGTGATCCGTGTCTATCTGATGCGGAATGCTGCGCGCCGCAACGAGACGGCGCGGTACACGCTCGAG
>JADCDC010000202.1 GCA_020252385.1 Aestuariivirga sp. | reverse complement strand
GAACTTGTCGCCATGGAGCACGAGGTAGCGCTTGCCGGACGCCGTCACGTGCACGGCCTCCTCGAGCACGGCGACGCGGCCGAAGCGCAGGTTCAGGAAATGCCTGAAATTCTCGTCGTGGTTTCCAGGAATGTAGATGAGCTTCGTGCCCTTGCGCGCCTTGCGCAGCAGCTTCTGGATCACGTCGTTGTGGAACTGGTCCCAGTGCCAGTGCTTGCGCAACGACCAGTTGTCGATGAAGTCGCCCACCAGATAGAGCTGGTCCGATTCCGTGGCGCGGAGAAAGTCGAGCAGGGCCTCCGTCTGGGCGCGCTTCGTTCCAAGATGCATGTCCGAGATAAAAATGGCCCGATAGTGCCTGGCCGCCGTCGGGGTGTTCTTCATTCGCTGCGCCTTGTGGCCGATGCCGGCCCTTAGGCCTGAGTCTTGTAAAACTTTTGTGACGGTCCTCCCGCCGGCTGGGCGCACCGCCCGCCGCCCAATCCTACGGGCACGCACCCGCGCGGCGTAAATTATACATTGCTAATATTAGAAAGATGAGATATATAGGGTCTGCCGGGCAGGGATCCGGTTGGACATTCTGGAGATTCACATGAACATCGATCGCGCGGTCCTGGCCTTTGCGGGGGTGATTGTCTTGTCTTCGGCTCTGTTGGCGCATTTCGTGTCGCCGTGGTGGCTGTTGCTCACGGGCTTCGCCGGATTGAACATGCTGCAGTCCGCCTTCACCGGATTCTGCCCCGCGGCCATGGTGATGAAGGCCATAGGCCTCAAGAAGGGCGAGGCCTTCCGCTGAACCACCGGGGCGAACGGCCCAGTCCGGACAAAAATATGCAATGTTTATAATATTATAGGCCAAGAAGGCGAGTGTGATGACCTATCGTGGACGGGCAGTTGCGGTGTTGGCCCTCATGGCGGCGGCGGTGGCGTGGTCCCCGGCCTCCCGCGCCGCCGAATTCACCGTGAAGGCCATCGAGCGCCCGGACTTTAAGGCGGTCTTCGGGCGCGTCGAAAGCCGGGACCTCGTTCCGGCCCGCGCCAGGCTGGGCGGCACGATCCTTCAGCTTTCGGTCGAGGAGGGGAGTGCGGTCAAGGCGGGCGATGTGGTTGCCGTGGTGGTTGACGACAAGCTGGCCCTGCAGCTTGGCGCCCTCGATTCACGCCTGAAGGCGCTCGATGCGGAACTCAACAACGCCACGGCCGATCTCGAGCGCGCACGAAAGCTGTTCGAAACCGGCGTGGTGCCGAAAAAGCAGGTCGACGCCGTCCAGACCCGTGTCGATGTGCTCGCCAACCAGCGTGCCGCCGCGGTCAGCGAGCGCGCGGTGCTGGAGCAGCAGCGAAGCGAGGGAGAGGTCATCGCCCCAGCGCCTGGCCGCGTGCTGAGCGTGCCGGTGACTGAGGGCTCCGTCGTCATGGCGGGTGAGACGATCGCGCGCATCGCGGGTGGTGGCTACTTTCTCAGGCTTTCGCTGCCGGAACGCCATGCAGGGCAGCTGAAGACGGGCGATGCCGTACTCGTCGGCAGCCGTGGCATGAGGGACTTGGGCGAGAAGGCCCCGGCTGGCGATGGCAAGGTGATCAAGGTCTATCCCGAGATCGAGGGCGGGCGCGTGCTGGCGGACGTCGAGGTGGACGGGCTCGGGGACTTCTTCGTGGGCGAGCGCACCAGGGTCTGGATACCCGTGGCGAGCCGGCAGATCATCGCCGTGCCCGCGGCAGCACTCGTCACCCGCTCCGGCATTGACTATGTGCGCCTGGCGCTGCCGACGGGCGAGGCGGACGTGCCGGTCATCACCGGCGAAGGCTTCGAGGAGAACGGGCAGACGTTCGTCGAGATCCTGACCGGCCTGCGCGATGGCGACAGGGTGGTGCTGCCATGAAGCTCGGCATCGCGGGCGGGCTCACCCGGGCCTTCATCCAGTCACCGCTCACCCCCCTGTTCCTGCTGGCGGCGCTCGCGGTGGGGCTCGTGGCCTTGCTCACGCTGCCGCGCGAGGAAGAGCCGCAGATCTCGGTGCCGATGGTCGACATCATGGTGCGCGCCGATGGCCTCAAGGCCGAGGACGCAGTGAAGCTCGTCACCGAACCGCTCGAGTCGATCGTCAAGAGCATCGATGGCGTCGAGCACGTCTATTCGCAGACGCGTGACGACAACGTCATGGTCACGGCCCGCTTCCTCGTCGGCACCAGTTCCGACGCCGCCATCCTCCGCGTGCACGAGAAGCTGCGCGCCAATCTGAACCGCATTCCCGTGGGCATACCCGAGCCCCTGATCGTGGGCCGCGGCATCGATGACGTGGCGATCGTGGTGCTCACCCTCTCGCCAAAGCCGGAAGTGGCGGGGCAATGGAGCGCCAATGCCGTGAGCCGCGTGGCGCGCGAGTTGCAGGTGGAACTGGCGAAGCTCGACGACATCGGCCTCACCTACATCGTCGGCAACCAGCCCGAGGAGATCCGTGTCCAGCCGGACCCCGAGCGGCTGTCGCTCCATGGCATCACGCTCCAGCAGCTTCAGGGAAAGATCGCGGCAGCGAACCGGTCCTTCGAGGCGGGTCAAGTGCGCGCCGACGGACGGCAGGTCTCGGTGATGGGCGGGCAGACCCTGCAGTCACCGTCTGAAATCGCCAACATCCTGCTCACCGCGCGGGACGGCCGGCCCGTCTATGTGCGCGACGTGGCGGATGTCATTCTCGCTTCCGACAGCCGCGAGGCGCGCGTCGCCGACGTTCGCCTGGTCGACGGGCGCATCGTCAGCGTCCCAGCCGTCTCGGTGGCGCTGGCCAAGCGCCCGGGCACCAATGCCGTCGCCATCGCCGAGCGCATCACCGAGCGCCTCCATGAGATCGAAGGTTCGCTG
>JADCDC010000201.1 GCA_020252385.1 Aestuariivirga sp. | reverse complement strand
TTGTGGAAGAGCGGGGTCTCGGGCGAGTTCAGGTATTTGGCGGGAACGTCCTTCGACAGGGCGCGGCCGCCGAAGGCGATGACGCGGCCCCGGGGGTCGCGGATCGGGAACATCACCCGGTCGCGGAAGCGGTCATAGGCGACGGGGATGTCGTCGCCTGAGATGACGAGGCCGGCCTCCGCCATCTGCTCCACCGTGACACCCTTGTCGGCGAGGTGGGAGCGCAGCGCCTGCCGGTCATCCGGCGCGTAGCCCAGGCGGAATTCCTTCTGCACGGCCGGGGTGAGCTGCCGGTCGGCGAGGTAGCCCCGGGCACGCGAGCCGCGCGGTGACTGGAGCTCCGCCTCGAAGAAGCGGGCGGCGATCTCCATCACGTCATGCAGGCTGGCGCGCTGCTCCTCCCGGCGCTGGTCTGCTTCCGACACGACGGGCATGGGCAGGCCCGCCTCCGCCGCCAGCCTCTCGACCGCCTCGGGAAAGCTCAAGCCCTCCTTCTCGACAAGGAAGGTGAAGATGTCTCCCGACGCCTTGCAGCCGAAGCAGTGGTAGCGGCCCTTGCGGTCATCGACGTGGAAGGAGGGCGACTTCTCGCCATGGAAGGGGCAGCAGGCCCAGTAATCGCCCTTGCCCGGATTGGACTTCCGCCGGTCCCACGTGACCTTGCGTCCGACGACCGAGGAGATGGTCAACCGGCCACGGATGTCATCGAGGAATGAGGGCGGCACGCGCATCGGGAAATCATGTGCGCCAATCATGTGGCGAGTTCAAGAACGAAGAGACAACGGTCATTCCGCGCCTGCATGGCCTCCGGGGGCAAAGCGCCGTGGCAGGGCCCGCAGGCTTTGCCTATGGTGGCGGCCCATGCCCGCCAAACCCCTCTGGCTCCTCGCAGCGCCCGTGATCTTCCTCCTCCTGTGGTCGGGCGGCTTTTCGGTCGCCAAGCTGGGGATCAGCCATGCGGAACCCTTGAGCTTCCTGAGCCTGCGCTATGCGCTGGTGCTGGCGCTGCTCCTGCCGATCGCTCTCGTGCTGCGGCCGCCGCTGCCCCAACGCGGTGCTGACTGGGCCCATCTGGCGATCGTCGGCGTCCTGATCCAGTCATTCTACTTTGGCCTCTCCTACATCGCCTTCAAGGCAGGGGTGTCGGCGGGCGGGGTTGCGATCATCGTCTGCCTGCAGCCGATCCTCGTGGGGCTCATCGCACCGCGTTTCGCGGGGGAGAAAGTGGGGCTCCTGCGCTGGATCGGGCTGGCGCTGGGGCTTGCGGGGGCCGGAACGGTGATCGCCTCGCGCTCCAGCATGGAATTCGCGCATCCCTTGGGCGTGCTTGCCGCGGTGGGGGCACTCTTCGCCATTACCGTGGGAACGCTGTGGGAAAAGCGCTTCGGCCGGAGCCACCATCCGGTGACGTCGAACCTGGTGCAATATGCGGCGGGCCTCGCCGGCACCCTGCCGGTGGCGCTTGCCTTCGAGAGCTTCAGCTTCGAGTGGAACCTGCCCTTTGCGGCCGCGCTGGCCTATCTGGTGATCGGCAACTCGATCATCGCCATGACGCTCCTCCTGGCGATGATCAGGGCGGGCGAGGTGAGCCGGGTATCCTCCCTCTTCTATCTCGTGCCGCCGATCTCGGCGCTGATCGCCTGGCCGCTTCTTGGCGAGGCGATCCCCCCGCTCGGCTGGGCGGGCTTTGCGCTCGCGGCGCTGGGCGTCGCCATCGCCAGCCGGAGCCCCGCCCCGAAGTGACTTGCACTCCCGCAGTCCCCGGGCCAAAAAGCGGCGTCTCCGACAGCAACCAGAAGGGAACACCATGAAGGCTCTCTATACCTCCACCGTGACGGCCACCGGCGGCCGCGGCAACGGCACCGCCAAGAGCGCCGACGGCCTCGTCGACCTCAAGATCGGAACGCCCAAGGAGCTGGGCGGCAAGGACGACGGCTACAATCCGGAGCAGCTCTTCGCGGCGGGCTACTCCAACTGCTATCTCGGCGCCATCAAGTTCGTGGCGGGCAAGGAGCAGCCCCCGGTGACGATCACCGCCGACGCGACGGTGACCGCGAAGGTGACGCTCGGCGCGCGCGACGACGGGACGGGCTTCGGCATCGGCGTCGAGATGGACGTGCACCTGCCCGGCGTCGACAAGGCGAAGGCCGAGGACATCGCGAAGAAGGCGCATGTCGTGTGCCCTTATTCCTGGTCGATCCGCAACAATGTCGACGTGAAGACGAACGTCATCTGATCAGGGTCCATCCCGATCAGGGAAGAAGGGCGGGGCTGCATGGCGGCCCCGCATTTTTTGTCAGGTGACGCTCCCGCAGCACGCATCTAGCCTTGCTCGATCCCGGAGTGATGGACATGCCGTTGACCGACCGCAAAGTGATGACCTTCGATGTCGTCGGAACGCTGATCGACTTCGAGGCGGTCATCCTCGCGCATGTGCATGACAAGGCGCGGAAGGCGGGCGTCAGCCTCAGCGACCGCGCCATCCTCGAGGCCTATGCCGCGGCCGAGGACCGGCAGCACCATGAAACGCCGCGGCTCCCCTTTCCCTCCATGATGGCGCCCATGTACCGCGAGATGGCGGAGGTGCTGGGCCTTTCTCCCGGGGACGCCGAAGACTTCCGCCTGTCGATCCCGCGCTGGCCGGAATTCCCGGATTCCGTCGCCGCACTGAAGCGGCTCCGCAAGCGCTTCTACCTCGTGGCCATGACCAACTCGGACAACTGGGCGCTGTCGCATTTCGCCGCCACCCTCGACATGCCCTTCGACGACATGGTGACGGCGGAAATGGTGGGCTGGAACAAGCCCGATCCGCAGGTCTTCGCCTTCACCCGCGGGCGCCTCTCCAAGGAAGGCTATGGCTTTGCCGATATCCTGCATGTGGCGCAGAGCCAGTACCACGATATCGCGGTGTCACGCCGGCTCGGCTACCACACCTGCTGGATCGAGCGCCGCCGCGGCAAGGCAGGCGCAGGCGCCACGCCCAAGGTCGAGACCGTGGCGATCCCGGATTATCACTTCGGAAGCCTCGCCGAACTGGCCGATGCGGTGGACCAGGGGCGGTGAACCCCATTTCCTTCTCCCGTTGCGCAGCAATGGGAGAAGGTGCCCGAAGGGCGGATGAGGGCTCTTTCAACCGGCACAACTCGCGGACAGAGGCCCTCATCCGGCCTGTCGGCCACCTTCTCCCACGCTGCCGCGCGGGAGAAGGGGAAGCTTCACGAGCCCAGCAGGCTCTTCACGATGCCGCCGGCCTTGCCCATGTCGATCTGGCCCGCAAATTTCGCCTTGAGCTCGGCCATGACCTTGCCCATGTCCTTGACGCTGGTGGCGCCCACCGCGGCGATGACCGACGCCACGGCGGCCTTCGCCTCCTCCTCGCTCATCTGCTTCGGCATGAAGGACTGGATGACGGCGATCTCGTCACGCTCGGCCTGGGCGAGTTCCGGGCGGCCGCCCTGCTCATAGGCGGCGACCGAATCCTGGCGCTGCTTCACCATCTTGGCGAAGAGTTCCATGATGCCCGCATCGGAGGTCAGCGCCGAGTCGTGGCCCTCGGTACGGCTGTTGATGTCCTTGTCCTTGATGGCGGCCTGCATGAGGCGGAGGGTGGAGAGCCGCTTCTTGTCGCCCGCCTTCATCGCGTCCTTCAGTGCCGCCGTGATCTCGTCGCGCAGTGCCATGGCCGATCTCCTTGATTGGACAGGAGAGATAGCGGCTTGGGGAGCCGCTTACAAAAAAATTCTGGCACGCTGTCGAAATGCTCATGCCTGGCGGCTCAATGGCATGCAGGGTCGAATCGACCACCCTGCGGCAGTCATGATAAACTCCAACCCGAAAGGACACCCGAACGCCATGAAGTACATGCTCGTATTCGCTGAAACCGCTGAAGACCTGGCCAAGCGCGAAGGCGCTGAGGCTCCGGCTTACTGGGCAGGCTGGTCGGCCTATGTCCAGGCCGTCAACCAGGCTGGTATCGTCGTCTCCGGCGCGGGCTTGATGCCGCCCGCCATGGCGACGACCGTCAAGGTGCGCGACGGCAAGCGGCACGTGCAGGACGGACCCTATTCCGACGCCAAGGAACAGCTTGGCGGCTTCTATGTGATCGATGTGCCGGATCTCGATACGGCCCTTGACTGGGCGGCGAAGTGCCCGGCTGCGGCCTATGCCTCGGTCGAGGTGCGCCCCCTCATGATCATGGGCGAATGACGGCGAAAGCCGCTGCGCGTGCGGCGGATCAGGCGGCCCGCCAGAGTTATGGCCGCCTGATCGCCTTCCTCTCCGCCCGCTCGCGCAACATCGCCGCTGCCGAGGATGCGCTGGCCGAGGCCTTCCGCGCCGCACTTGAACACTGGCCGGTGACGGGCGTGCCGCAAGCGCCCGAAGCCTGGTTGCTGACGGCGGCACGGCGGGCGCTCGGGAAATCTGCCCGGCACAGACAAGTGGCGCACGCGGCGGAGCCGGACCTCGTCAACCAGATCGAGGAGGCCATCGCCATGATGGAGTCCGAGAAGGAGAGCTTCGCTGACGAGCGGCTGAAGCTGCTGTTCGTCTGCGCCCATCCGGCGATCGACCCTGCGGCCCAGACACCGCTGATGCTGCAGGCGGTGCTGGGTCTCGACGCCGCGCGCATCGCTGCCGTGTTCCTGGAGCAGCCCGCCACCATGGGCCAGCGCCTCGTGCGGGCGAAGGCCAAGATCAGGGACGCCCGCGTGCGGTTCGCCGTGCCGGACGTGGACGAATTGCCCGATCGCCTCGATGCCGTGCTGCAGGCGATCTACGCCGCCTTCACGGCGGGCTGGGAGGATGGCGGCGAGCTCTCGGGCGAGGCGATCTGGCTGGGGCGCACCGTGCTGGCGCTGATGCCGGAGGAGCCGGAGGCGATGGGCCTCTTGTCGCTCATGCTCCATTGCGAGGCTCGGAAACGGGCGCGGCGTGCGAATGGCTTCGTACCGCTGAACGCCCAGGACACGAGCCTGTGGGACGGCGCGATGATGGACGAGGCGGACACGCTGCTCCGCGCGGCGGGACGCAAGAACCGTTTTGGCCGCTTCCAGTGCGAGGCGGCGATCCAGTCCGTCCATGCCGCCCGCCGCTTCACCGGAGAGACCGACCACAAGGCCTTGGTCATGCTCTATGCGGCCCTCCTGCGGCTGTCGCCCACGCTCGGCGCACGGGTGGGACAGGCTGCCGTTTCAGAGCCCGAACAGGGAATGGCCCTGCTCGCGGCACTTCCCGAGAAATCGGTGGCCGACTACCAGCCCTTCCATGCGGTGCGGGCCGATCTTTTGAAGCGGCTGGGGCGCACGGCGGAAGCCGCGGCGGCCTATGCCCGTGCCATCGAACTCTCGCCCGACGAGGAGGTGCGGCGATTCCTGTGGGCACGCATGGCCGCTCCAACTTGACGGACCGCCCCCCTTCCCGTAACCAGCCTCAAATTCCGGAGAGTCTGTCATGCCCGCGAAAAAGCCTGCCAAGGCCAAGACACCCGCACGCCCCCAGTTCAGCGACTGGGATGCCCCGCGCGTGACGGCTCTTCTGGTGCTGGCGGACGGGACCGTGATCGAGGGACAGGGCGTTGGTGCTGAGGGCGAGGCGGTGGGCGAAGTCTGCTTCAACACCGCCATGACCGGCTACCAGGAGGTGCTGACCGACCCCTCCTATGCCGGGCAGATCGTGACCTTCACCTTCCCGCATGTCGGCAATGTCGGCACCAACGACGAGGACATCGAGACGACGAACCTCGCGGCCTCGGCCGGCGTCGTCGGCTGCATCGTCAAGGAGCCGATCACCGAGCCCGCCAACTACCGCTCCTCCCGCCATTTCGACAAGTGGCTGAAGGCCCGCAGCATCATCGGCCTTTCCGGCATCGATACGCGCGCGCTGACCGCCTTGATCCGCGAGAAGGGCATGCCGAACGGCGTCATCGCGCACAATGCCAAGGGCAAGTTCGACCTGAAGAAACTGAAGAAGATGGCGGCCGGCTGGCCGGGCCTCATCGGCCTCGACCTTGCCAAGGACGTTTCCCTCACCCAGCGCATGGAGTGGGACGAGACGCTGTGGGACTGGGAGAAGGGCTATCAGCGCCGCCCCGATGGGCCCTACAAGGTGGTGGCCGTCGACTATGGCCTGAAGCGCAACATCCTGCGCTGCCTCACCTCCGTGGGCTGCGACGTGACGGTGGTGCCCGCCACCACCTCCGCCGAGGACATCCTCGCCATGAAGCCTGACGGCGTGTTCCTGTCCAACGGACCGGGCGACCCGGCGGCGACGGGCGAATATGCCGTGCCAGAGATCAGGAAGCTGGTGGACTCAGGCAAGCCCGTCTTCGGCATCTGCCTCGGCCACCAGATGCTGGGCATCGCGCTTGGCGCGAAGACTGTGAAGATGCACCAGGGCCACCACGGCGCGAACCACCCGGTGAAGGACTTCACCACCAACAAGGTGGAGATCGTGTCGATGAACCACGGCTTCGCGGTGGACCGCGCCTCGCTTCCCGCGGGCGTGGTCGAAACGCATGTCTCGCTGTTCGACGGATCGAACGCCGGGATAGCACTCAAGGACAGGCCGGTGTTCTCCGTCCAGCACCATCCCGAAGCCTCTCCCGGCCCGCAGGACAGCCACTATCTGTTCAAGCGCTTCGTCGACTACATGGACAAGACGAAGCTGGAGAAGGCGAAGCGCTGATGTCCTTCGCAGCACTCGATCACCTCTGCCGCCGTCTCGAAGCGCTCGACCACGCGCAGGCGATGCTGGGGGTGGACGAGGCCGTGAACATGCCGGATGGCGGCGGCGAGAAGCGCGCGGAGGCGATGAGCGTTCTTGCCTCCATGGCGCATGAGATGGCGTCGGCCCCGCACATCGCCGACTGGATCGCGGCGGCTGAAAGCGAGGACCTCGACGCGGCTCAGAGGGCGGCGGTTGCGGAGTTCAAGCGGCTCTACATCAACCGCACCTGCCTCACCTCCGACTTCGTCGCCCGCCAGGTCAATGCGCGCATGCGCTGCGAGCAGCTGTGGCGGGTGCTCCGGGCGAAGAACGACTGGAACGACTTCCTGCCGAGTTTCGAGAACATCGTCTCGCTTGCGCGCG
>JADCDC010000200.1 GCA_020252385.1 Aestuariivirga sp. | reverse complement strand
CGCCAGGATGAAGGCGTTGGAGGCGGTGGGCAGTGCGTCCATCATCACCGCGACGTTGAGCCAGAGGGGAGCGACGCCGGGCACGAGGCCCACGACGAGAAAGGCGAGGACCGGCTGCACCAGGTTCTTCATCAGGCTGACCAGAACGAGGTCCGGCCCCAGCCCCTCGAAGCGGCGCATGCCGACGGTGACGCCGAGCGCGAAGAGTGCCGTGGGCCCCGCCGCCTTCATCAGCATGTCGAGGACCGTGGCAAGCGCACCTGGCGGCTCGAAGCGGATGGCGGAGCCGATGACGCCCAGCGCAGTCGCCACGATGAAGGGGTGGGTCGCCACCTGCTTCAGGATACTGAACGCCACGTCGCGCCAGTGCGCCTCTTCCTTCCGCTCATCCGCCAGTGTGGCGAGGAAGGCCGTCATCACGAACTGGAGCGCGCAGTCGAAGCAGAAGATGAGGGCCGCGGGCACCGCGGCCTCGGGCCCGAAGAAGGCAACCGACAGGGGAAGACCCATGTAGCCGACATTGCCATAGCTTCCCGCCGTGCCCTGCAGCGCCGCCGTCTTGAGTTCGGTGCCGAGCAGGAGGCGGGACAGCGTCACAATCACGATGAAGGCCATGACGGTGACGGCACTCGTCGCCGTGACGAAGGGCCAGTTCACCAGCTGCTCGAAGGGGGCGGCCGAAACAACGAGGAAAATCAACGAGGGCAGCGCGAAATAGACGAGGAAGATGTTGAGCCAGGCCAGCCCCTGCTCCGCCACCTGCCAGCGCCGCGCCGCCACGACGCCCAGCAGGATGAGCGCGAAGAAGGGCATGGCGAGGTTGATGATCTCGGACATTTGGAAGCAGTCCACAGGGGGCAGTCCCGAACGCTCTTGCCTTCGGGGCCAAGGCTTGGCAATCAATAGTTATGCGCAGCGCCGCGACAGCCAAATTCAGCATCGGCCAGGTTGTACGCCACCGGCTGTTCTCCTTCCGCGGCGTTATCTTCGACGTGGACCCGGTGTTCAACAACACCGAGGAGTGGTGGAACTCGATCCCCGAGGAAATCCGCCCCCGCAAGGACCAGCCCTTCTACCACCTGCTGGCCGAGAACGATGAAACCGAGTACGTGGCCTATGTCTCCGAGCAGAACCTGCTGGTGGACGATTCGGGCGAACCGGTGCGGCACCCGCAGGTTCGGGAATACTTCGAGGGCTATGACAGCCGGCGGAAGACCTACCGGCCGCGCGATCTTCAGCAGCATTGAGCGCGGGGGCCAGCCCCGCCCGGCCGGCCCGCGCCGGCCTCGACATGGTTGACTTTATTCCTAACACATGCTAGGAACCGGGGCGAAGCGGGGGGACGGAACATGACTTTCTTGGCGCGCAATCTTGGTGTCCTTCTCCTGTTGCTGATGGCGCCCGTGCTCGCCTCCTGCGACGAGGCTCCGAAGCAGGCCACGCCAAACCAGGCCCCTCCCCCGGCGGTGAGCGTGGTGAAGGTGGAGCAGCGGGACATCCGGCCCTCGGTGAGCTTCAGCGGGCGGGTGACGGCGTTGCAGAAGGTCGACCTTCTCGCGCGCATCGAAGGCTTCCTCCAGCAGCAGAACTTCACCGAAGGTGCGACGGTCAAGGCAGGCGACCTGCTCTTCGTGATCGAGAAGGCGCCCTATGAGGCCAAGGTCGCCTCCGCCGAGGGCGCGGTCACCACCGCGCGGGCGCGCTACGACCGCACTGAAATCGAACTCAAGCGGCAGACCACGCTGGCGGCCAAGGAAGTCGCCGCACAGGCCAAGCTCGACGACGCCAAAGCGGCGCGCGACGAGGCCAAGGGCTCGCTCGACAAGCTGATCGCGGAGCTCGAGCAGGCGAAGCTTCAACTCTCCTACACCGAGATCAGGGCGCCGATCGACGGGCGGATCGGCAAGTCGCTGCTCACGGTCGGCAGCTTCGTCAGCCCGCAGAGCGGCACTCTTGCCACCATCGTCGCCAAGGACCCGATCGGCGTGATCTTCCCGGTCGGCCAGCGCGAATTCCAGGCGGTGCGCGAGCAGTCGCCGGGCGCCAGCGTCTCCGACGTGACGGTCTACATCGAATTCGGCAAGAACAAGCGCTACCCGCTGGCCGGCGCTGTCGACTTCGTGGACGTGCAGGTGAACACCGGGACGGATGCCGTGGACGTGCGCGCCACCTTCCCCAATCCGGATGGAATACTCGTCGATGGCCAGCTGGTGACGGCAATCGTCGAAGCCGGGACGCCCAAGCCCGCGCTGATCGTGCCGGTGGGCGCCATCCAGATGGACCAGGCCGGACCCTTCGTGCTGCTCGTCGATTCCGCCAGCAAGCTCGAGGTGCGGCGGGTGACGCTCGGGAGCCAGTCCGGCAATGGCGTGATCGTCACCGAGGGGCTTTCGCAGGGCGAGCGCGTGGTGGTCGAGGGGGTGCAGAAGGTGAGGCCCGGGCAGACCGTCGAGGCAACCGAAATCACGCCGGAGGCCTGAGCCATGTTCTCAGGCATCTTCATCGACCGGCCGCGCCTCGCCGTCGTCATCTCGCTCGTGATCACTATCGCCGGCCTTGTCGCGATGCAGCAGATTCCCGTGGCGCAGTTTCCCAACATCGTGCCGCCGCAGGTGGCGGTGACGGCGACCTATGCCGGCGCCAGCGCGGAAACCGTGGAAGCCACCGTCGGCCAGCCGATCGAGTCACGCGTGGTCGGCGTCGACAACATGATCTACATGAAGTCGACGAGCGGCAATGATGGCAGCTACACGCTGACCATCACCTTCGCCGTCGGCTCCGATCCCGACATCAACACCGTGAACGTCCAGAACCGCGTCAAGCTCGCGGAGGCGCAGCTGCCGCAGGAGGTGCGCACGCAGGGCGTCAATGTGGTGAAGAAGTCGTCCGCCATCCTGCAGCTCATCGCCTTCACCTCGACCACGCCGGAGCATGACCAGCTCTTTCTCTCCAACTACGTGACGATCAACCTGCTCGACCGCCTGAAGCGGGTGAAGGGTGTGGGCGACGTGAGCCTGCTCACCCCCACCGATTATTCGATGCGGGTGTGGCTCGATCCCAAGCGGCTCACCGACTACGGGATGACGCCCGCCGACATCGTAAACGCGCTCAAGAGGCAGAACGTGCAGGCCGCGATCGGCCGCATCGGCGCGCAGCCGGCCCTGCCCGACCAGGCCTTCCAGCTCTCGATCCAGGCGCAGGGCCGGCTTTCCACGGTCGAGGAATTCGGCAATGTCGTGGTGCGCGCGACCGGGGGCGGCTCCTTCGTGCGGCTGAAGGACGTGGCGCGGATCGAACTCGGCGCACGACTTCTCGAAACGCTTGGGCGCTACGACAGCCAGCCCGCCGCGGTGATCGGCATCTACCAGGCGCCGGGCGGCAACGCGATCGCCAGCGCGGAGGCCGTGCGCACCATCCTCGAGGGCGCGCGCCAGCAATTCCCCTCCGGCATGAACTACACCATCAACTACGACACCACGCAGTTCGTGGAGGAAAGCATCCACGAGGTGGTGAAGACGCTGCTCGAGGCCTTCCTGCTGGTCGTCGTCGTGGTGTTCCTGTTCCTCGGAAGTGTCCGCGCCACGATCATCCCGCTCATCGCCGTGCCGGTGTCGCTGATCGGCACCTTCGCCGTGATGATGGCGCTGGGCTTCTCGGCCAACACCGTCTCGCTGCTCGCCCTGGTGCTGGCGATCGGCATCGTGGTGGATGATGCGATCGTCGTCGTCGAGGCGGTGGAAGCGAAGATGGAGGAGGACCCGAGTCTGACGCCTGCGGAGGCGGCGCGGCGCGCCATGAGCGAGATCACGGCCCCCATCATCGCCATCACCCTTGTGCTGATGTCGGTGTTCGTGCCGGTCGCGTT
>JADCDC010000020.1 GCA_020252385.1 Aestuariivirga sp. | reverse complement strand
CATGCCATGACGGCCATCAAGCCGGCCGGGCTCGACTCCTTCCTGCGCAAGCCCGATCCGGCGATCGGGGCACTCCTCATCTATGGCGAGGAGGCGGACGCCGTGCGCGAGCTGGCGGGCAGGGCGGTCCGCAAGGTGGCCGGCTCGCTCGACGATCCCTTCAGCGTCACGACACTCCAGGAACAGGACCTCGCCTCCGATCCCGCCCGCCTTGCCGACGAGGTGCAGTCGATCTCCATGTTCGGCGGCCAGAAGGCGATCTGGATCAAGGGTGCGGGCGAGGCCTTCCTCAAGGCGGTGCTGCCGGTGCTGGAGGGCAGGGCCAGCGGTAACCTCGTGGTGGCGGAAGCCTCAAGCCTGTCCAAGTCTTCCGAGCTGCGCCAGATGTTCGAGAAGAGCCCGCATGCGCTGGTGGTGCCGCTCTACGAGGCGGAGCCCGGCGAGATCGCCCAGATGGTGGAGCAGCTTCTGGCAAAGGACGGTCTGCGCATCGGCCAGGATGCGCTCCAGCGCTTCATGGCGCTCGCCGGCACGTCGCGCGGGCTGGTCCGCCAGGAGGCGGAGAAGCTGGCGCTCTACTGCCTCGGCAATGAACGCGTGAGCCTCGAGGACGTGGAGGCGGTCTGCGGCAACGACACCGGCGTCACGGCGGAAGAACTGGCCGACGGCGTCTTCGGCGGCGACGTGGAGGACGTGGACCGCATGTTCCATGATCTGGTGCGCGCCGGCAGGGATCCGGGCCAGCTGCTGACCGCGGTGCACCAACAGGCGCTGCGGCTCATGGAGTTCCGCCTCGCCGTCGATCGCGGCGCCCAGGCCGAGCAGGTGCTGAAGCAGGCCCGGCCGCCGGTGTTCTTCAAGCGCCAAAGGCTGGTGCAGGCGCAGCTCCGCAGCTGGAGCCTTTCCGATCTCGTCACCGCCGGCGGCACGCTCAATGCCAATGTGCTGGCGGCGCGCCGCAATGCGGCACTCGCCGAAGCGATCGCCGGCCGCTGCCTGCTCTCTCTCACGCGCAAGGCGCTGGCGCTCCGCCAGGATCGCTGACCCCGCTGCGCATGCCCGGCGCAAGCTCCGCCCGGCACAGTGCGCAGCCGTGAGGCCCGCCCTGTCCCATGGCTGAGAAACTGACCGATGCGCTGACCTATGTGCTGTCGGTGGCGCTGGCGGCGGGCGTCATCGCCTTTGCCGCCTACAAGGTGATCAAGCTCAACGGCATGGTAGACCCGCCCGCCAACATGGGCCTCAACTTCCCGCCCATGAAGCCCAGGGTCATCATGGACGAGGCGCCCGCGGCTGCCGACCCCATCATCACCCGGACGCTGGGAACGGCGCAGCCTGACGGGAACCTTCCCGCCTCACCCGAGGCCGCGGCCCCGCTCACGGGACCTGCCACCTCGCTCGAGCTCCTCGCCGTCGTCGATGGCGTGGCCTTCATCGAGATCGACCTGGCGCGCGGCAAGACGCTGCTTCCCGTCACGGTCGGCACGGTTCTCCCCGGAGGACTGCGCATCGAGGCGATCGAACGCCGCGGCGAACGCTGGGTGCTCATCGCCGGCCCAGTGCGGCTCGAGGCGGCGGACACGCCGGTTCAGTAAAGGCCGCGCAGCAACCGGTCGATATAGTCCCGCTCGATCCGCGGCAGGCCCTGGTCGCCGGCGCGCGAGCGCAGCATCTCCAGGATTTCGCGGGCCCGCTGGATGGCGAGTTCGGAGGGCAGCATGTCGCGCTCCGGCCCGAAATCCTCGCCCCGGTTCGGCATCGGCCGGCCCAGCGGGTCGCGGTCGTCGCCGCGGGCTTCGCCGGTGCGGCCCTGGCTGCCCTGCTGGCCCTGGCCCTGTTGCATCATCTGGCGGGCAAGCCCCTGGGCGCCCTCGCGCAGCTTCGCCATGGCGTCGCCCTGGTTGCCGAGCGCCTGGTCGCGGTCGCCCTCGCGCAGCGAGCCTTCAGCACCCTGCATGCTCCGCCCCGCCTCGCCGAAGGAGCGCGGCGCCTGGATGCCGTTCTGGCCCAACTGTTCCATCAGTTCCTGCAGCATCTGGGTCAGGCCCTGCTGGCGGTCGCCGAGGCCTCCCATGCCCTGCTGGCCCTGTTGGCCCTGCTGACCTTGCTGTCCCTGCTGTCCCTGCTGCTGTTCCTGGCCCGTGCCGTCCTGCTGCATACGCTGGGTGTCGTCCATCAGCCTCTGCTGCTGGCGCATGAGTTCGGAGAGCTTATCCAGCATCTCGCTCAGCGGGCCTTCCTGCATCTGGCCCTGCTGCGGCATGCCGGGCTGCAGGTTGCGCAGGATCTCCTCGAGCTGGGAGAGCATCTGCTCGGCCGCCTCATTGGCGCCGCTCTGGGCCAGCTTCTCGATCATGTCCAGCATCTTCTGCAGGTCCTGGGGCGTCACCATCTGGCCCTGCTGCTGCATCTGCTGCTGGTTCTGGTCCATCTGGCCCTCGGCCATGCGCCGCTGCGCTTCCTCCATGAGGGACTGCATGTAGCGGTCGAGCGCCTCGCGCAGCTTCTGCGTCAGCTCGGCGATGCGCTCGGGCGAGGCGCCGTCGCGCAGGGCCCGCTGCAGTTCCTCGCGCAGCGCCTCGAGCTCGGCCTTGGCGTCCGCGAAGGTGCCTTCCTCGATGTTGACGGCGATCTCCCACAGCATGCGGATCACGCTGTCGATGCCGGCCCTGTCCTCCGCCGCCTCAAGGCGTGACATGGCGGCGGCGATCGCGATGTGGGTGCCGCTCCGGTCGATCAGGCCTTCGGGATAGGTCAGGATGGCGTCCAGCATCTGCACCACGCCGCCCGCCTCGTCCGGCGTAATGATCAGGCGGCGGCGCTGCTCGACCAGGGCCCGCGCCAGTGGCTTGGTGAACAGCCGCTCCGGCAGGCGGAAGGCGATCTTGGCGCTTTCGGCGGTGTTGCCGGCGGCGTCGCGCGCGGTCAGCGTCATTTCCACCATGAAGCCGGCCCAGGGGTGCTCCGCCACATCCGCCTGGCTTTCGCCCTCTTCCTCGCGCGGTGCGGCCTTGCGCAGGCTGATCGGCAGGCGCGGCGGTTCGAACTCGAAGATCCCGGCGTCGCTGAATCCCACGCCCTCGTCCTGATCATCGGCGAGGTAGATGTCGGCGGTGATTCCCGCGACGCCATAATCATCCGAGGCCTTCCACGTGGCCGTCAGGGTGCCCGACGAATCGCCCGATGGTTCGCCGGTGATCTCCACCTTGGGCGGCGCGTCGGGGATCAGCGAAATCCGCCAGCTCGCCAGCTCCTTGCCCTTGTCGGTCAGCTTGACGATGGCCGGCCGCGCCAGCGGAACCTCGGCCTGGAATAGCCCCTGCTCGTTCTTCACCTTGGGCGAAAAGCCCGGCACGGTCGGCGGGTTCGGGCCCTCGACCGGTTCATGGAAGGACAGGACCGGCTCCTCCGCCCCGGTGATGCGGAGCGACAGCACCGACTTGTCGGGAACGGTGATCTCGGGCTCCGTCCTGAGCCGCTCCTGCATGGCGAGGCTGGTCAGCAGCACGGGGGGCTTGCCAGTATAGGCGGGGGGCTTCAGCCAGGCATCGACCACGGTCTGCACCTCGGGTGCGGGTGCCGCGAAGCTCAGGCTGTCGGCCAGGTTGCTGCGCGTGTCGCCGGGGCCCAGCAGGAACGCCGCCACCAGCGCAAGGCTCACCGGCACCTGGAGCGCACGGGGGTCGATGTCGCGCCAGGAGGACCGCGGCACGCCGGCCTTGAGGTTTTCCATGCCCTTCAGCTGGCGCAGCCGGTGCTCTTCCCAGATCGCCTGCTGCACGGGGTCGGAGGAGCCCTCCGCCAGCCGGTCGTCATGGGCGGAGACGGGGCGGTGGGCGAGGGCGGATTTCTCCTCCACCCGGCGCATGCCCTCGTGCCGGCTGGGCAGGCGCAGGCGGATCACGTCCTTGAGCGACCACAGGAAGAGGAGCGACAGCGCGGCCAGCACCGCCAGACGCGGCCAGACTGGCAGCAGCGGCAGGAGGCCGCCCACCACCAGCACGGCGGCGGCCCCGAGGATGACGAGCGGCCAGTGCAGGGCGGCCCACAGCCGCTCGAAGCCGATCGCAAGCCTCGCTTGCAGGATCTTGCGGGAAATCCGGGATTCCCGGCGGTTCATGTCTTCGGGCTGGTCAGGGCGTGTCGGCATGATTGCATCATGTTAACACACAAGCGGGCCAAATTGTGCCGGGAAGCCCGATCACATTCGCGAAATCGGGGGCGCGAAATCGGGTGCCCTCAGGCCCTGACCTTCTCCTGCCAGGAGGCGAGGCGGTCCATGCCGATCAGCTCCTCGTAGCTCTGGCGCGGCCTGACCAGCGCCCACTTGCCGTCCTTCACCAGCACTTCCGCGATCAGGGGGCGCGTGTTGTAGTTCGAGGCCTGCACCGCGCCATAGGCCCCCGCCGTCATGGTCGCGATCAGGTCACCCTGCGCGAGCCGCGGCAGCCGCCGTCCCTTGGCCAGATAATCGCCCGACTCGCAGACCGGCCCCACCACATCGGCAAGCATGGTGTCGGCGGACGTGGGTTCCTCGACCGGCATGATCTCGTGGTGGGCGTCATAGAGGGTCGGGCGGATCAGGTCGTTCATCGCCGCGTCCTGGATGACGAAGTGCTTCTCCGTCCCGTCCTTCACATAGATCACGCGCGACACCATGACGCCGGCGTTGCCGACGATCATGCGCCCGGGCTCCAGCACGAACTTCACGTTGAGGTGGCCCAGCGTGCGCTTCACCATGGCGGCATATTCGTCGGGGTGCGGCGGCACGTCGTTGGTGCCGCGATAGGGAACGCCGAGCCCGCCGCCGAGGTCCAGGTGGCGGATGTTGTGGCCGTCGCCACGCAGTTCCTCGGTCAGCTCGCCCATCAGCCGGAAGGCCTTCTCGAAGGGAGCAAGCTCGGTGATCTGGCTGCCGATGTGCATGTCGATCCCGGCGACGTCGATCGCGGCAAGCTCAGCCGCGCGGGCATAGACCTCGCGGGCGCGCTTGTAGGAGATGCCGAACTTGTCCTCCGCCTTGCCGGTGGAGATCTTGTGGTGCGTCTTGGCGTCGACATCCGGGTTGACGCGCACCGAGACGGTGGCGCGCTGGCCCACACGCTTGGCCACCTCCGAGAGCAGTTCGAGCTCGGGCTCGGATTCGACGTTGAAGCAGGCGATGCCCTCGCGCAGCGCCAGCGCCATCTCGCGCGCCGTCTTGCCCACGCCCGAGAACACGATCTTGCGCGCCGGAACACCGGCCGCCAGCGCGCGGCGGAGCTCGCCCTCCGACACGACATCCATCCCGGCGCCCAGTTCCGCCATGGTGCGGATCACCGCCTGGTTGGAATTGGCCTTCATGGCGTAGCAGATCATGTGATCCGTGCCGGCGAAGGCGTCGTGCATCACCCGGTAGTGGCGTTCCAGCGTTGCCGTTGAATAGCAGTAGAAGGGCGTGCCGATCTCCTCGGCAAGCGCCTTCAGGTTCACGTCCTCGGCATGCAGCACGCCGTCGCGATAGGAAAAATGGTGCATGGGCCTGCTACTGCTGCTGCTGGATCGACGGCGGCGGTTCGGGATCGCCCTTCACGCCGCAGGCGGCAAGGGTCGCGGAGAGGGCGAGGAGGAGGAGAATGGTCTTCATGGGTCCTATCCTTATCAGGCTTCGAGCAGCTTGAGCCAGCGCCTTGCCTCGCGCGTGACGTTCCTGGGCGCCGTGCCGCCGAAGCTCACCCGCAAGGCAACGGATTTCTCGACGCTCAGCACCTTGTAGACGTCCCTCGTGATGCGCGGCTCGACCGACTGCATCGCCGCGAGCGGCAGTTCGGGAAGGTCCACGCCGCGCTTTTCGGCCAGCGCCACAAGGCTTCCCGTCACGTGATGCGCGTCGCGGAACGGCATGTTCAGCGTCTGCACCAGCCAGTCGGCGAGGTCGGTGGCGGTCGAGAAGCCCGACGCCGCGGCCTTGCGCATTTCCTCGAGGTTGGGAACCATGTCGCGCACCATGCCGGCCGTCGCCGCGATCGCCAGCGACAGGCTGTCGAAGGCGTCGAAGGCCGGTTCCTTGTCTTCCTGCATGTCCTTCGAATAGGTCAGCGGCAGGCCCTTCATCACGGTGAGCAGCGCCAGGAGTGCCCCGATGATGCGCCCGGGCTTCGCCCGCACCAGTTCGGCGGCATCGGGGTTCCGCTTCTGCGGCATGATCGAGGATCCGGTGGTGAACTTGTCGGAAAGCTTCACGAAGCGGAACTGGCTCGTCGACCAGATGACGATCTCCTCCGCCAGCCTTGAAAGATGCATCGCGCAGATCGCGCAAGCGGCCAGCGTCTCCAGCACGAAGTCGCGGTCGGCCACCGTGTCGAGCGAGTTGCGCGTCGGGCGGTCGAAGCCCAAGGCCTTCGCCGTCATGTGGCGGTCGATCGGGAAGCTCGTCCCGGCAAGGGCTGCCGCACCGAGCGGGTTCTCGTTCATCCGCTTCCGGGCGTCCGAAAGGCGTGAGCGGTCACGCGCCAGCATCTCGACATAGGCCAGCATGTGGTGGCCGAAGGTCACGGGCTGGGCCACCT
>JADCDC010000002.1 GCA_020252385.1 Aestuariivirga sp. | reverse complement strand
TCGTCTCAAGACGCGGAAGAGTAGGTCGCTGCCAGGCCTGCAAAGAACAGAGAAAACAAACCCTTCATCTACGATAACAATACACTCAAAACCCCGCCCAGGCAGAAATGCCAAAGCGGGGTTTTGTGCGTCCGCAGGGGGTCAATCATCCAGCCGAAGCAGAGGCCCGGCACCAGCGCTCGACAGGGCCACGGACGCCGGGTGGCGCGAAAAATTTGACCACCTGAACAAATCCTGTCATCCTCCCCCAAAACGAACGATCACCAGCTTCTTGGAGGGAGCGGCCATGGCGGAGTTGAAGCCCGATATCTCGGGCAAGCGCCTTTCTCAATCGGACTATGCCGTCAATTTCGACGACGTTCACCCGCCGCTCGACCCCCATGAGGCGCTGGTCGAGTCGGATCGCTGCTATTTCTGCCATGACGCGCCCTGCGTGCAGGCCTGCCCCACCTCCATCGACATTCCGATGTTCATCCGCCAGATCCAGGCGGGGCACCCGAAATCAGCGGCCAAGACCATCTTCGACCAGAACATCTTCGGCGGCATGTGCGCCAGGGTCTGCCCGACGGAAACGCTCTGCGAGGAAGCCTGTGTCCGCGAGGAGGCTGAGGGCAAGCCCGTCAAGATCGGGCTCCTGCAGCGCTATGCGACGGATGCGCTGATGGCCGAGGGCGGCCACCCCTATGAGCGCGCCAAGCCCACGGGGCGGAAGGTGGCGGTCGTGGGTGCGGGTCCGGCGGGATTGTCCTGCGCACACCGCCTTGCCATGCATGGCCATGAGGTGACCGTGTTCGAGGCCAGGGAGAAGTCCGGCGGCCTCAACGAATATGGCATCGCCAGCTACAAGAGCACGCATGACTTCGCGCAGAAGGAAGTGGACTATATCCTGGGCATCGGTGGCATCACCGTCCATCACGGCAAGGCGCTCGGCAAGGGCCTCACGCTCGATGCGCTGAAGGCGGATTATGATGCGGTGTTCCTCGCCATCGGCCTCCAGGGCGTCAATGCACTGGGTGCGGATGGTGATGAGGCCTCAGGCGTCGAGGATGCCGTCGACTACATCGCGGAACTCCGCCAGGCGAAGGACCTCTCCGCCCTTCCCGTGGGCCGCCGCGTCGTCGTCATCGGCGGCGGCATGACGGCGATCGACGTCGCCGTGCAGACGAAGCTCTTAGGCGCCGAGGACGTGACCATCCTCTACCGCCGCGGCCCCGATCAGATGAAGGCCAGCAAGTACGAACAGCACCTCGCCCAGACCAAGGGTGTGAAGATCAAGCACTGGGTCAGCCCCAAGCGCGTCATCGCCGCCAATGGCAAGGCCGTGGGCCTGACCTGCGAATACACGCGCGAGGCGGCGGGCCGCCTCTCCGGCACTGGCGAGACCTTCGACATCCCCGCCGACATGATCTTCAAGGCCATCGGCCAGACCTATGTCGACGTCGCGGGCGGAAAGCTCGCGCTTGAGGGCGGGCGCATCAAGGTCGACGGCGAGAAACGCACCAGCCTTCCCGGCGTCTGGGCCGGCGGTGATTGCGTGGCGGGCGGCAAGGACCTGACCGTCGCCTCCGTGGACGATGGCCGCCGGGCGGCCGAATCCATCCACCAGGCGCTCAGCGCCTGAGGGGATCGGCGGTCGAGCGGCCTGCAATTTAAGCGTGGACTTGTGTCCGGCGGACAACCACAGCGCATTGATCGCTGCAGCGCAGCGACGGCGGGCATATTCCAGTTTTAAGATGGTTTTCCGACAGAGGACCTGCGGGACCGCTTGCCGGATGACGTGTGACAGGCTAAGTTGACACGATGCACGGCTCGCTTCCCAGTTCCCTTCCGGACGTTCTGCAGCGATGTGACCATTGCTCGGTGCGGCATCAGGCTGTCTGTGGCGCCATGGATGATGTGCAGGTCAAGAAGCTTGCGCAAATCGCCCACCGCAAGAAGATCTCGGCGGGGCAGACCATCATTTCCGATGAAGAGCCGGTCGATTTCTTCGCCAATGTGATCTCCGGCGCCATCAAGCTGACCAAGACCCTGCCTGACGGCCGCCAGCAGATCGTAGGCCTTCTCTTTGCGCCCGATTTCCTCGGCCGCGCCTATTCGAAGAACAATCCGTACACGGCCGAAGCGGCGACCGACGTCGAGATCTGCACCTTCCCCAACGCTGCCTTCGAGCGGCTGGTGGGCGAATATCCGGGCCTGCAGCAGCGCCTGTTCCAGCACACGCTGGACGAACTGGACGCGGCGCGCGACTGGATGCTGCTGCTCGGCCGCAAGACGGCGGAGGAGAAGGTGGCGAGCTTCCTCTACATGCTGGCGCGGCGCAGCATGCTGACGGGCTGCGTGCACAAGGCAACGCCCGGTGCTGCCGCCTTCGAACTGCCGCTGACCCGCTCCGACATCGCGGATTACCTTGGCCTCACCATCGAGACGGTGAGCCGCCAGCTGACGCGGCTGAAGACCTCCAACGTCATCCGCCTCAGCACCAACCGCCTGATCATGGTGCCGGACCTCGACCGGCTTGCCCATGCCGCGGGCCAGGAACATGGCCGGCATTGATCCCGCGCCTTGATCGGGGTCAAGGCCCCCGCCATCCCGCTTCTCCATAAGTCATCTCAAAACGAGAGGTGGACGCAATGAGCTACAAGACGATCCTGGTGTCCCTGAACGAGGTCGGCCGCATCGCCGAACTCGTCTCCGCCGCCGTGAGCCTCGCCCGCCAGACCGGCGCCCATGTCTCCGGCCTCTATGTCATTCCCTCCGTGCAGGTCTATCCATCGGTCGGCTTCGAGGCCGCACCCCAGGTCTTCGAAGGCAACCGCAGTTTCTTCAAGGACAATGCCCAGCGCGTCCGGCAGGCCTTCGAGGAGGCGATGCGGGCGGAAGGCCTGACGCATGACTTTCACCTGCTCGATGCCAGGACGCCGGTGATCGCCGACGAGGTGATTGCCATCGGGCGCTGTGCCGATCTCTTGGTGGTCTCCGCCACCAACCCGGATGAGATCACCGGTGTGGAGCGTGATTTCGTGGAGCAGGTGGTGATGGCAGTCGGCCGTCCGGTGATCGTGCTGCCCGCCAAGGGCGACGCGCGCATCTCGCTCGGCGAGATCGTCGTCGGCTGGGATGGCGGCCGCGAAGCCGCGCGCGCCGCCTTCGATGCGCTGCCGCTGCTGAAGAAGGCGGAAAAGGTCCGCGTGGTGCGGATCGACCCGCAGAAGGACCCGAGCCTCCGGGGCACTGTCGCGGGCGCCGACCTCGCCGAGACCCTGGCCCGCCACGGCATCAGGGCGGAGGCCCAGGGCTATCCGACCGACGGCCTCGACGAGGGCCAGGCGCTGATGCGCTGTGCCGAGGACACTGGTGCCGGTCTCATCGTGATGGGGGCCTATGGACATAGCCGCCTGGCCGAGTTCATCTTCGGAGGCGCCACCCGCTTCGTGCTGACGCGGATGACGCGCCCCGTGCTGATGTCGCATTGAGGAGCAGGAGATGCTGAGCAAGATCCGTCTGGAACTGGCGCGCGACCATGACCATCCCGAGGGCTCCAACGCCATCGGCTATGAGTTCGCCGCCCCGCTCGACGCCAACGGCAAGATCGACGCCGCCGCATGGCACAAGCGCCGCGACAACTGCCGCGTGGTGCGCTTCCGTCCCGGCGAGGCCGATGACATTGGGCACCTGATCCGCAAGCCCGGCGGCACCTGGGCCTTCCACTACGACATCGAGTCGGACGAGGAAGACGACGAGTCGGGCTACCGCTTCGGCGACCACGCCTTCCGGCCCGGTGAATATGTCTCGATCCGCGAGGAGGAGAACCTGCGCACCTTCCGCGTGGTGCGGGTGCAGCCCGTGGTCTAGAGCGCGTTCCGACCAGGTGGATTCACCTGGTCGAAAGAACTCGCTCCAGATCGATCGCTTGAGCATGATCTTGTCGCAAAAGTGGTTTCCACTTTTGCGGATCATGCTTGAGTTGGGGCTTGCCTCGACTGCACCAAGCCGCTACCCATCGCGCCCGAACTGACAATCATCGGGGCGCATATCCATGGCGAGCTACAATCTGTTCCTGCTTCCGGGCGACGGCATCGGCCCGGAGGTGATGAAGGAAGTCGAGGCGATCATCGCCTGGTTCAACGCACAGGGCATCGCCCGTTTCGAGACCGATCATGGCCTCGTGGGTGGCACGGCCTATGATACGCATGGCCAGGCGATTTCGGAAGCCGACATGGCAAAGGCCATGGCCTCCGACGCCGTGCTCTTCGGCGCCGTGGGCGGGCCCAAGTGGGAGAAGGTTCCCTATGAGGTGCGCCCGGAGGCGGGCCTCCTCCGCCTGCGAAAGGACCTGGGCCTCTTCGCCAATCTCCGCCCGGCGATCTGCTATCCCGCCCTCGCCGATGCCTCCTCGCTGAAGCGCGAGGTGGTCGAGGGCCTCGATATCCTGATCGTGCGCGAGCTCACGGGTGGGGTCTATTTCGGCGAGCCGAAGACCATCACCGATCTCGGCAATGGCCAGAAGCGCGGCATCGACACGCAGGTCTACGAGACCTACGAGATCGAGCGCATCAGCCGTGTGGCCTTCGAACTCGCCCGCACGCGGCGCAAGAAAGTTTCCTCTGCCGAGAAGCGCAACGTGATGAAGACGGGTGTGCTGTGGAACGAGGTCGTCACCCGCGTCCATGCCGCCGAATATCCCGACATCCAGCTGGAGCATGTGCTGGCGGACAATTGCGCCATGCAGCTCGTGCGCTGGCCCAAGCAGTATGACGTGATCGTCACCGACAATCTTTTCGGCGACGTCCTGTCCGACGTGGCGGCGATGCTCACGGGCTCGCTCGGCATGCTGCCCTCCGCCTCGCTTGGCGCACCTGATCAGAAGACGGGCCGCCGCAAGTCGCTCTATGAGCCTGTGCATGGATCCGCACCGGACATCGCCGGCACGGGGGCGGCGAACCCCATCGCCATGATCGCCAGCTTCGGCATGGCGCTGCGCTATTCGCTGGGGCTCGGCGAGTGGGCGGACAAACTCGACCAGGCCATCGCCGCGGTGCTCGCCAAGGGCATCCGCACCCGCGACATCGCCGGCGGCCAGCCCGCCAACGCGACGACGACCCAGATGGGTGCTGCGATCCTCACGGAGCTGAAGGCGCTGGCAGTTTAACGACCGTCACCCCAGCGAAAGCTGGGGTCCCGCTTTGGCGGCCAGAGCGGGATGCCAGCCTTCGCTGGCATGACGGAAAAGGGTGGGAGGAAGGCCTCATGATCGATCTTCTGGTGAAAAACGCGACCCTGCCCGACGGGCGCAAGGTTGACATTGCCGTCGCGCAGGGCCGGATCGCGGAGGTGGCGCCCGCCATCACGGGCGAAGCGGCGGACACCATCGATGCCCGGGGTTATCTCGTCTCCCCGCCCTTCATCGATGCGCATTTCCACATGGATGCGACACTGTCGCTCGGCATGCCGCGGCTCAACCAGTCCGGCACACTGCTCGAGGGCATCGCGCTGTGGGGCGAGTTGAAGCCGCTCCTCACCCAGGAGGCGGTGGTCGAGCGGGCGCTCCGCTACTGCGATCTCGCCGTCGCCCAAGGCCTGCTCGCCATCCGCACCCATGTCGACGTGTGCGACGACCGTCTGCTCTGTGTGGAGGCGCTGCTCGAGGTGAGAAAGCGGATCAAGCCCTACATCGACCTGCAGATCGTGGCCTTCCCGCAGGATGGCTTCTACCGCGATCCGAACGCCAAAAAGAACCTGCTGCGCGCGCTCGACATGGGCGTCGAGATCGTGGGCGGCATCCCGCACGGCGAGCGCACCATGGCCGATGGTGCGGCGAGCCTGAAGGAGCTTTGCGAAATCGCGGCCAAGCGCGGCCTGTTGGTCGACATCCATTGCGACGAGACGGACGATCCGCTGTCGCGCCACGTCGAGACGCTGGCCTATGAAACGCAACGGCTGGGGCTCCAGGGGCGCGTCGTCGGCTCGCACCTCACCTCCATGCATTCGATGGACAATTACTACGCCTCGAAGCTGATCGGGCTGATGGCCGAGGCGGGCCTCCACGCGACACCCAACCCGCTCATCAACATCACGCTGCAGGGCCGGAACGACACCTACCCGAAGCGCCGCGGCATGACCCGCGTGCCGGAACTGCGCGCGGCCGGCATCAACGTCTCCTTCGGGCACGATTGCGTCATGGACCCGTGGTATCCGTTGGGCCAGGGCGACATGCTGGAGGCCGCGTCGATGGGCCTCCATGTGGGGCTGATGACCTCGCCGGACCAGATGCGCTGGGCCTTCGACGCGGTGACGGTGAACCCGGCAAAGGCGCTCCACCTCGAAGGCTACGGCCTCGCCAAGGGCTGCAAGGCGGATTTCGTGGTGCTGCAGGCGAAGACCCCGGTCGAGGCGCTGAGACTCAAGGCCAACCGGCTGAAGGTGGTGAAGGCGGGCAAGGTGATCGCCGAAACGCCGGAGCGGGTGGGCACGCTCCATCTCGACGGGCGGCCGAAGACGGTGAACGGGGCGGATTACGCGCCGAGGATTTAGGGTAGGGCCTGCAACCCGAGCGGTTACCGCGCAACCCCGCGTCCCTTTGCTGTTGCATCTGTCGCTGTTCTGAACAAGATTGGTCACATTCAAACAGAAGGATGTTTCCAATGCTTGCCCTGACCCGCCGCAGCTTCCTTGCTGGTGTTGCTTTGTCCGCACTGCTTGCGCCGGGCATGGCGCATGCGGCGGATGAAGCGGACACCATCTATTCGGGTGGTCCCATTCTCACCATGGATGACGCCAATCCGCGCGCGGAGAT
>JADCDC010000199.1 GCA_020252385.1 Aestuariivirga sp. | reverse complement strand
GCGGGGCTGATGTTGTCATCGACATAGCGGTCCCAGGCGCGGCGTTCGGCATCTGCGCGGCCTGTCCAGTCGGCAGGAGCGGCGAAGCCGCCCAAGGCCGCGGAGAGGCTCTCGAGCGACAGCAGCGCATCTCCGACGACGGGTTGTGACATGTGCTTGGAGGCATCGAAGCGGGCCGCATTGATCGCCACAATCCGCGCATCCCGGTCGAACACCGTCCAGGATCCGGTGGTGAAGTCCTGCAGCCGGGTGCCGACCGCCAGGACGCAGTCCGCCGCGCCGGCGATGGCATTGGCAGAATTGGAGCCGGTGACGCCGATGGGGCCGATATGGAGCGGGTGGCCGGGCGGCAGGTTCGCCCGTCCGGCAATGGTCTCCACCACCGGAATCGAATGACGCTCGGCGAAGTGCCGCAGGGTGTCCGCCGCGCCCGAATACTGCACGCCGCCCCCGGCAATGATGACAGGCCTGCGGGCTGCTGTCAGCAGCTGTGCGGCTTCCTTCACCTCGCGCGGATCGGGCGGCTGGCGGCGGATCTCATGGATGCGCTCGGCAAAGAACGACTCCGGATAGTCATAGCTCCATCCCTGCACATCCTGCGGGAGACCGAGGAATACGGGCCCGCAATCGGCGGGATCGAGCAAGGTTGCGATGGCCTTTGGCAGCGACTGAATGATCTGGGCCGGATGGGTGATCCGGTCCCAGTAGCGCGTGACGCTCTTGAAGGCGTCATTGACCGTCAGCGTGGGGTCACCGAAGTGCTCCACCTGCTGCAGGACCGGGTCGGGCAGCCGCGTGACGTAGGTGTCGCCGCACAGGAAGAGAACCGGCAGCCGATTGGTATGGGCGACCGCGGCGGCCGTCACCATGTTCGTTGTGCCGGGACCGGCTGAGGCCGTGGCGAACATGAAGCGCCGGCGCAGCTTCTGCTTGGCATAGGCCACCGCCGCCAGCGCCATGGACTGCTCGTTCTGGCCGCGCCAGAGCGGAAGTTCGCTACGGTGTTCGTGCAACGCCTCTCCGAGGCAGATGACATTGCCATGTCCGAAGATGGCGAAGCCGCCGCCGCAGAGACGCTGCTTCACGCCGTCGATCACCGTGAACTGGCTGGCCAGATGCCGCACGAGGGCCTGCGCGGTCGTCAACCTGATGCAACGGTTCTGCAGTGCCACGGCGCGCCCTCCACCTGCTCTTGACGGCTCAGACTAGTTGCTGTCTATTGCTTTTGCAAGCGCTTGCAAAACTGGGTGGACCCGATGGCTGAAATCGGAATCGGAATCGTCGGCGGGGGCTACATGGGCAAGGCCCATGCCGTGGCGATGTCTGCCGTCGCTGCCGTGTTCGACACCGCGCTGCGGCCGCGCCTCGAGATGATCTGCACCACAACGCCCGAGGGTGCTTCGGAAAAGGCCCGCCAGTTCGGATTTGCCCGCGCGACGGCGGACTGGCGCGTGCTGGTGGCAGATTCCAGGGTGCAGGCGGTGGTGATCGCCAGTCCGCAGGACACCCACAGGGAGATCGCGCTGGCGGCCTTCGCGGCCGGCAAGCATGTCTTCTGCGAGAAGCCGCTGGGGCTGGGCGTTGCCGACAGCGCCGCCATGCTCGAGGCAGCGCGGCGGAGCGGCCTCATCCACATGACGGGCTTCAACTACATCCGCACGCCTGCCTCGCAGCTGGCGCGCCGGATCATCGCTGCGGGAGAGATCGGACGCGTGACGTGGTTCCGCGGCGAGCATACGGAGGATTTCTGCGCCGATCCGATGCAGCCAGCCTCGTGGCGCACGCGTGGCAGGCACAATGGCAACATGGGGGATCTGGCGCCGCACATCATCAACGGGGCGCTTGCCTTGATGGGGCCGATAACCAGTCTTTGCGCCGACATCGAAACCGTTCACAAGACGAGGCCTTCGGCGGCCGGCCCGGAAACCGTCACCAATGACGACCAAGGCCATCTCATGTGCCGCTTCGCTGGCGGCGCGATGGGGCACCTCTTCATCAGCCGCGTCGCCACGGGGCGCAAGATGGGTTATGCCTATGAGGTATATGGTACGGAGGGCGCACTGCGCTTCGACCAGGAAGACCAGAATGCGCTCTGGCTCTACCGCAGCAGCGACCCCCAGGGCCGCCAGGGCTTCGCCAAGATTCTCACAGGGCCCGAACACCCCGATTACCAGGCATTCTGCCTGGGGCCCGGGCATGGCACGGGCTATCAGGACCAGATCATCATCGAGGCGCGCGATTTCCTCGAGGCGATCGCCACCGGCGGGCCCAGGTGGCCGACCTTCGAGGATGGGCACATGGTGAACCGGATCATCGAGGCGGCCTGGGCGTCGCAGGAAAGCCGTGGCTGGGTCGATCTCGGCCCCATGGAGAAAGCAGGAGAGCCGTCATGAGCATCAGGATCGGAAATGCTCCATGCTCATGGGGCGTCGAATTCGCGGACGACCCCCGCAATCCGCACTGGACGCGCGTGCTCGATGAGTGCCGCGACGCCGGCTACAAGGGGATTGAACTGGGGCCGATCGGCTTCATGCCTGAAGACCCGGCCATTCTCGGTCCGGCATTGGCCGAACGTGGCCTCACGCTGATCGGTGGCGTGGTGTTCCGGCCGTTTCACGATCCCGCCCGTTGGGACGAGGTGAAGGATGCGTCGGTCCGTACCTGCCGGGCACTCGTGGCGCACGGTGCGCGTCACCTTGTGCTGATCGACTCGATCTCGGCGCGCCGGGCGCCGACGGCCGGCAGGCCGCTTGAGGCCGAGCAGATGGACAAGGCGGAATGGGCTTCTTTCGCGTCCCGTTTCCGGGACATCGCCCGCATGGGCACGGAGGAGTATGGCCTTACGGTCTCCGTCCATCCGCATGCCGCAGGTTTCATCGACTTCGAAGCGGAGGTGGAGCGCCTGCTCGCCGACATCGATCCGGCGGTGCTGAAGATTTGCCTCGATACGGGACACTCGCATTACGCGGGCTTCGACCCTGTGGCATTCATGGCGCGGCACATGGCGCGGATTGCCTACGTTCACTTCAAGGATGTCGACCCTGCCGTGAGAGCTGATGTCGTTGCCAGGCGCACCGGCTTCTACGAGGCCTGCGGCCAGGGCATCTTCTGCAATCTCGGCAAGGGCCTTACCGATTTCCACGCGGTGCGCCGGCTGCTGCTCGACTCCGGTTACCAGGGCTGGTGCACGGT
>JADCDC010000198.1 GCA_020252385.1 Aestuariivirga sp. | reverse complement strand
GGGTGCAGCCATGAGCGCCAGCGCGGCGAGGAATGCACTGCTCCAGAATGCCACGACGCGGATCATCATGCTGTCCCGACCTGCTGGTTCCGGCCCGGCTCGCTGCCCGGCCATCTCATCGTTTCAGGCAACTCTGCATTTTATAGAAAAACTTGCATTGATTGAGGTCAACGAGGAGGAAATCAATCAAGGCGTGTAAGTTACGCCACTGGTCGTGGAACTTGGCCGAGGCCCTGTCTTGTGATACATTCAATCATTCAGAGCCTTGAGGGGGGTCCGGTCATGGGGCTTTGCCGTTTCGGATGCCGGCTCGTGTCAGCGCTGCGCTTGATCGCGGCAATGGCCATGATGTGGCTTTCGGCGCTCGCCGACGTTCCCCCCGCCAGCGCCGGCCAGGACATGTGCGGCGTTCCCGCCAATGTCTGCGGCTGCGTCTCCTGCGGATGTCCCGGCACATCGACCCCGCGTGAACCGTCATGCCCCTCCGGGCAAGTGCTTTATGACGACTACTGCCTGCCTGCCTGTCCAGACGGCTGGCAGCGCTATCCGGGTTATCCCGGCCTCTGCCTGCCGCCCTGCCACCATGGCTGTCCCGAAGGCTATGACCAGGTGCCGCTGCCGCAGTGCCCCGATGGCTACCACCGCGACATCCGCAATCCCAACTACTGCGTGCCGGACTTCGACGATCCGGGCTACCAGGATGATTGCCCGGCCGGCATGGTGCTCTCGCCCGAGACGCAGCAATGTGTGGTCGACTGCCCGGAAGGCACCTATGCCAGCGAGGACGGGCTGTGCCGCAGCTACTATGAGCGCGAGTGCCCGGAGGGCTTCGGGCGCGATCCCGAGACCGGGCGTTGCGTGCCGCCAGGCGTGTGGCCACCAGGCTATGACTGGATCTGCCTGCCGCGCTGCCCTGATGGTTATGTGCGCGATATCGAGCGGCCCACCCGCTGCATCCCGCCGCCGCCCGAATGCCCCGAGGGCTACGAGCGCAACGGCCAGGGCCGCTGCGAACCGGTCTGCGAGGAGGGCACGCAGCGCGATCCCTATGGCTACTGCGTGCCCGAGCGCTGCCCGGATGGCAGCTACCCCAACCTCCGCGGCCAGTGCGAGGAGCCGGAGTGCCCGCAGGGCTACGACAACATCCGCGGCCAGTGCGTGCCGCCATGCCCGGAGGACTACAGCCGCGACGATAACGGCCGCTGCGTGCCGCCTGACGAGGGCTGCCCGGAAGGCACGGAGACGATCAACGGCCAGTGCATGCCGCTCTGCCCGCCGGACTACCGGCGTGACCGCGAGAGCGGCCGCTGCATCCCGCCGGGCGACGGCTGCAAGCCGGGCGAGGAGCTGTTCCGCGGCAAGTGCGTGCCGCCCTGCGCCAAGGGCACGGTGCGCGACAACAACGGCCGCTGCGTGCCGCAGGGTTGTGCGAAGGGCACCGAAAGCTTCCGCGGCCAGTGTCTCCCGCTCTGCCGCCAGGGCCTCGTGCGCAATGACAAGGGCCGCTGCGTCTGTCCGCGCGGCACGGATTTCGTCGGCGGCCGCTGTGTCGAGGAATGCAAGCAGGGCCTGGTGCGCGACGGCAAGGGCCGCTGTGTTCCGCCCGCCTGTGCTGAGGGCGAGGAGCGGGTGCAAGGCCGCTGCGTGCCACAGTGCCGGCCGAGCTTCGTGCGGGGCAAGAACGGCAAGTGCGTGTGCCCGCGCGGCACCGAACTTGGCCGAACCTCCGGCCGCTGCGAGAAGGTCGTCGAGCCGCGCGAATGCCCGCAGGGCTACCGCCGCAACGAGAATGGGGAATGCGAGAGGATCCGCCGCGTGCCCCAGGGCTGCCCGGAAGGCTACTACTTCAGCAGGCGCTACCAGAAGTGCCTGCCGGAGGAGCAAGACATCCCCGAGCCGCCGCCCACCCGAGTCCCGCGCCTCCAACTCGATCCGGATACGCTCCAGAAGCTCATCCCGGAGAACATCCAGCGCCAGAAGCCGAGCATAAATCAGGACCAGCAGCAGGGCGGCGAGGACTGCCCGAAGGGCTACTACCGGGACAACAACGGGCGCTGCGTCAAGGGCTGACGCATCGGCGGTGTGCAGGCCGTGGCTGCCATGGCGCTAGGCGGTGAGATATTCCGCCGCTTCCCGCGGGATCGACGGATCGTCCGGCCTGATCACGGTGGCGAGGGCGACATGCTCTCGCGTCGGCGGCTCCCGTTCGGTGCTCAGCGCGTCTGCAGCGGATGCGTGCCGGCGGCCCAGGCGATCGCCTCCTCGAGCCGGTCGTCACCCCAGAACAATTCGCCATCCGCCGTCACGAAGGAGGGCGAGCCGAACACACCGTGGCCGCGCGCCTCCTCGGTGCTCGCCTCATAGAGGGCGGCGATACGGGGGTCCTGTGCGGCCGCGATGGTCCTGTCCTTGTCCTTGCCAAGTTTGTACAGCACATGCGCGAGACAGGCGTCGTCGCCGAATGCCATGCCCTCGAAGAGCCATGCCTTGAAGCTCGCCAGCGTGAAGGGCTCGATCCAGCCCTCGTCCGCCGCCAGCATGCCCACCTTGTTGTGGATGAGCGCCGGATCGGTCGGCCACACCGGCCACTTCACCGGCGGAAGCCCTGCGATGGCGGAGCGCCGCTCGAGATCGCGCATCATGTACGTGACCTTCCGGGCTTCCGAGCGGAGCGCCACGTTGTTCTCCTGCATCAGCGGGCGCACGTTGAAGGGGCGCCAGCGCAGTTCGACGCCCGCCGCCCTGGCGAGTTCCCCGATGCGGAGAACCGAGAGCCCCGCATAGACCGACCCGAAGAAGTAGAAGAAGTCGATCCGCTTCATGTTCCCCTCCGCCTTTGGCCAGCACGGGAGCCTAGGTCTGCCGGGCGTGCCGCGCAAGCCGCGGGGGCAGGGGTGCGCCATTCCTTGACGGGCGGTCGCGGCGCAAGGCATCCTCCGCCCCATGATTGCCCGCTCAGCACCGCCCCTGCCGCTGCTCCTCCCGGCCCTCCTGGTGATGCTGCTGAGCGGCGTCGTGCCGGCAGCCTTCGTCGCCTATTACTCCGTGCACGATACATTTGCCGGCAACAGCTTCGTGTGGGTCGGGCCGCAATGGTATCTGAGCGTCCTGTCGCAGCCGGAGTTCTGGCGGGCGCTGGGGCGGAGCCTGGGCTTTGCCGCATTGGCCCTGCTGATCCAGATCCCGCTTGGCATCTATATCGCGCGCAAGCTGCCGCCGTCGGGTCTCCTGGCATCGGTGCTGATCGTGCTCCTCGCCATACCGCTCCTCGCGCCGCTCATCGTCGTCGGCTATCTGTGGAAGGTGCTGTCGGCGCCGGGGATCGGCATTCTGCCCGCACTTACCGGCGTCTTCGGGCTGGGCTGGGACATGAACAATCCCGTGGTGGTATGGGCAACGCTCCTCCTCATGGATTGCTGGCACTGGACGAGCCTCGTCGTGCTGCTCTGCTAGGCGGGCCTGCGCGCCATTCCGGATGATTACTATCGTGCCGCCCGGATCGATGGCGCAAGCTCCTTCGCGGTGTTCCGCCACATCGAGCTGCCGAGGCTCCGCCTCGTGCTGCTGATCGCCATCCTGCTCCGGCTGATGGACAGCCTGATGATCTATGCCGAAGCCTATGTGGTGACGCGCGGCGGCCCTGGCGTTTCCACCACCTTCCTCTCGCACGAGCTGATCCAGACGGCCACCATCGAGTTCGACCTGGGGCAGGGCGGCGCCATGTCGATCATCTACCTCGCGCTGGTCGTCGTGATCTCCTGGCTGTTCTTCAACCTCATCGTGCCCCGGAGGGCCGCGCCATGAAGCGCCCCTTTCCGCTCGCACCCGTCCTTTACGTCGTCTTCCTGATGGTGCCCGTCTACTGGCTGGTGGCGATGAGCTTCAAGACCAATGCGGAGATCGGCGGAGCGCTCACCTTCTATCCGCACGAGCTGAGCCTCGCCAACTACGCGCTGATCTTCACCGATCCCGACTGGTACATGGGCTATGTCAACGCCATCGCCTATGCCGTGATGAACGTCGCGATTTCGGTCGCCGTCGCGCTGCCCGCGGCCTATGCCTTCTCGCGGCATGATTTCTTCGGCCACCGCACGCTGTTCTTCTCGCTCCTGATGTTCCGCATGCTCTCGCCCGCGATCCTGCTGGCACCCTTCGTCCAGCTCTTCTCGGACCTGCGGCTGATCGATACCCACATCGCGGTCGCCATCGCGCATTGCTTCTTCAACGTGCCGCTGGCGATCTGGATCCTCGAGGGCTTCATCTCCGCCATCCCGCGCGAGATGGACGAGAGCGCCATGATCGACGGCCACAGCCGTGCCTCGTTCCTTCTCCGCATCCTGGTCCCGCAGATCGCACCGGGAATCGCGGTCGCGGCCTTCTTCTGCTTCATGTTCTCCTGGACCGAGTACATGCTGGCCAATGCGCTGACCACGATCGACGCCAAGCCCATCGCCGGCATCATGACGCGGGCTGCGGGCGTGCTGGCGGGCGATATCGCGCTGCTCTCGGCGGCAAGCGTCATCGCACTGCTGCCCGGCATCATCGTCATCATCCTCGCGCGCAAGCACCTGGCCACGGGCTTCTCGATGGGCCGGGTGATGTAGGCAGTAGGCTCAAGGAGCGGCGAAGATGTCCTTCCAGTCGTCCTTCATGCTCACCACGGTCCAGCCCCGCATCGGCGCATCCTTCAGCGCCTCGACCAGCGTGCCGCTGCTCTTCGGGTTCACGTCGTACTGATACTCGCGCGCGGCGTCCGTGTGGCGCACGATGACGCCAAGGCTCGGCTTCGGGTTGGCGATCGTTCCCCATTCCAGCATCTGCTTGTCGCCATCGGAATTGCCGAACACCGCAATGGGCCGCCGGCCGATGAACTGGTGGATGCCTGCGGGCTTGCCGGCCTTGTCGTCGACGAAGAGATGATCCATCGTCTTGATCAGCACGGGCCCCGTGTCACGCAATTCATACGTCACGCGGGCCGTCGATCCCACCACCTGCTCGGGCGGAATGCCATAGACGCGCTCGCTCCACACGCGCATGAAGTCAGCACCGCCGCCCGACACGATGAAGGTCTTGAAGCCGTTGGCACGCAGGTAGGCCAGCACCTCCTGCATCGGCTGGTAGGTCAGCTGGTCATAGCGCCTGTCGAACTTCGGGTGCTTCGCAGTGGCGATCCATGCTTCGACGCGTGCGGCGAACTCCTCCGTCGTCATGCCGGCATGGGTGAGGGCGATGATGTGGAGAAGGCCCTCATGGTGCGGGCCCTCGAGCAGCTTCCCGTAGTCGCCGGCAAGCAGTGCGGCGACCATCGGGTCATCCTTCAGCGCCGGCGTTTCCGCCACCATGCGGTTGACCTCGTCGATGGCGAAGGCCAGCTGGAAGGGAACCGGGTTCTCCGGCCACAGCGTGCCGTCATTGTCGAACACCGCGATGCGCTCCGCCACGGGCACGAAGTCGGGCGAGCCGTCCTTCGTCACGCGCTCGACGAAAGAGACGATCGCCGTCTTCGCCGCCCCCTCGTTCCACGAGGGGAGCGGGTCTTGGGCGCGGGCCTGGGCCGGCGCGGCCAGAATGAGAAGCAGGGCCAGAAGCGCCAGCCAGGCCCCCCGCAGGTCGATCATGCTTTTCATGGCTCTCTCCCCGGTGTTTATCGAGTTGCGTCAGTACCCGTGATTCTAGCGGC